>JAMJQV010000214.1 GCA_023554435.1 Gemmatimonadota bacterium
TCTCTTCCAGTCCCATCTCGGTACCGCCTGACGTATTTGAGGTGTTGTCCTCCTAAGATAACCAAATACCCGCGAGACGAGGATTGTGTCCCGCGAACGCTGACCGCCAGGACGAACGACGGCCCGGCGAATCTCGCCCCTACCCTGCCGCCTGCAGCTCCTCCAGCAGAGCTCTCGCCTCCGCCGCCGGCCGGAAGTCGGAGTCGGCCTCGGCCCACACGGCCAGCGCTACCTCCAGCGCGGCCACCGCATCCTCCGTGCGCCCCTGGCCGGCGTAGAGCCGGGCGGCGACGACCCGGATCTTGGGACTGGCCGGCAGGCGCTCGACGAGCAGCGCCACATCGGCTTCCGCCTCCTCGTACCGCTCGAGCTCCGTCAAGCACGCGGCCGACCAGGCCAGGTACGTGAGGTTGCCCTGCGAGAGCTCCTGGGCCTCCCGGAAGCTCCAGAGCGCTCGCTCGCAGTCGCCATCTTCGATCCACGCGATTCGGCCCTCGACCCACCGGTGCCGCGCCACTCGGCCGGGTGCTTCGCCGAACGCCTCGTTCAGCGCGACCAGGCCGGCGAGAGATTCCCGCGCGGACTCCACGTCCTCCCGATCGAGGTGCACCCACACCGCCGGTACCTCGACCGTGTAGCTCCACGGTTCGGACACCGTTGCGCGGAGGCTGTCCAGCTGCTGCAGTGCGAAAGCCTCCTGGCCCCAGTCAGCCGCGTACAGGAGGACCTCCGAGTTGAGCACCTGCTGCACGCCCTGGATGGGCACCGAGAACTCTGAGATCGCGGCGACTCGGTCGAGATAGGCAGCACGGAGGGGCCCGTACTGACCGCGGTCGTAGTAGTAGCTCTCGCGCACGCCCTCGACGACATTCCTGTGCTGGGGCGTGCGCGCGAGGTCCGACATTTCCTCGATCCTGACGGCCGCGTCGTCGTAACGGCCCACCCGCATATCGAGGCGCGCCAGCTGGCTGTACACGTTGGGATCGTCGGGAGCCACGCCCCGGGCCCTCTCAAGCTCCGCCCGCGCCTCGTCGAACTCGAGCAGACTGGTGTGCGTCGCCGCGATGTCGAGCCGCGTCTGAACGTCCGAAGGCTGCAGCTCGGAGAGGCGATCGTAGTACACGAGCGCGCTGTCGTACTGGCGCTGGCCCCGGAAACCGGCCGCGATGCTCTGGATCGCCTGCACGTTCGTGGAGTCCATGGCCAGCAGCGCCCGGAACTGAACGATCATGCCCTCGATGTCACCCTGCATGGCGTGCGCCTGCGCCAGCAGCTGCCGGGCCATCAGGTCTTGCGGGTAGAGCTCAATCCAGTAGCTACCCGCCTGCAGCGCACCCTCGGGGTCCATGCGGAACAGCATGCGGTCCAGCATCTGGAGCAGGAGCCGGGAGCGCTCCGGAAGCCGGTACGAATGACGCAGCGCTTCGGCGATCCCATCCCGCGCGGCCGCCTGGTCTCCCATGAGGAGAGCCGACGAGGCCTCCGCTGCATAGGCCGTGGCGAAGGAAGGATCTGCCTCGGCAGCCTCCCGCGCGGCGAGCCGCACGTCACCCAGCCGGTTCTCCAGCAGTGCGGGGCGGGTCTTCGCAATGGCCCGCAAGGCCTCCGGCGACTCGGTGAACATCTCGGCCACCGGAAGGTCCACAGACTCCTCGATTTGCCACTCTGGGATCCCGAGGTCTCGCCGCACGTCGACGGAAATGCGGTCCGTCATCTCGAGCGGGTCCGTGCCGCGGTACGTTTGCGCGGACACCTCGCGGGCGTTTCGGGTCTCGTACAGGCGGGTGCGAACGACGAGCGAGTCGCCTTCCTGCCCCGCGATCTCGCCGACCAGGAAATGACCTACTCCCGTCCTCTCGGCGAGCCGACGCTTGAGGGCCAGGGGGACGTCGTACGGAACCTCGAAACCGGCCTCGGCGAGCGGGGTCCGTACGCGCGGGTCCTGCGCGTCGACCGGGGTGACCCACATATCCTGGTAGAGGTCCTGCTGCAGTCCCATCAGGAAGGCGACCCGCAGCCAGTCGAGCTCCGGGTCACCGGACTCGTTGTCGAAGTCCCACACCACGAGATCCCGGCGGAATTCGGCCTTCGGGAGAACGCGCTCGACCGTGTTTCCGTCGTCGTCCTCCAGGAGGCGCACCGTGGTGGCGGCGCCCAGCTCCTTGCCGCTGAACAGCATCGCGAGGACGCTGCCTGCCAGGATCAGGTTGAGCCCGATCACCGCACCGTCGATGCGTGTCCACCCGTCCTCGCCGGGAGCGCCGTGTCGCCACGCCAGGACGGCCACCGCGGGGAGGAGCAGCAGGAGGCCGGTGACCACGAAGTTCGTGAGGTTCGGTGAGAGCGCGTACTGGTTCACCGCCCAGTCCGTGAACTCGAGCAGGATCCAGCTCGTGGCCAGGTAGGCCCCGACGATCTGGGGGACGCGGCGGTGCAGCAATTGTCGCATCACGAGGCTTCGGGCTCCTCTCGGAGAGTAGCGGTCGGGTTCAGGTGCGGTCCTCAGCGCCCGAGGGCACCTCTCGAATATGCGCGGCGGGCCACAGACGACCCGCCGCTCGTGCTGACCTCACTCCTTGCCGAGCCACCGATATACGGTCCCGGCGAGGAACGCCCCGACGAACGGTGCGACCCAGAACAGCCACAGCTGCGACAGCGCCCATCCGCCCACGAACAGGGCCGGCCCCGTGCTCCTGGCCGGATTCACCGACAGGTTGGTCACCGGAATCCCTACGAGGTGAATCGCGGTCAGACTGAGACCGATCGCGATCGGTGCGAAGCCCGCGGGAGCCCGTCCGTCCGTGGCGCCTAGAATGATCATGAGGAAGGTGAACGTCAGCACGATCTCTGCGACCAGGCCGGCGGCCATGGAGTACCCGCCGGGTGAGTGCTCACCGTATCCATTCGCCGCGAAACCACCAGACAGGTCGAATCCGGCCGCTCCACTGGCGATGAAATAGAGCACCGTGGATGCCAGTGCAGCACCTGCCACCTGGGCTACCGCGTAGGGAAGGATCTCCTTGCCCGGGAAACGCCCTCCGGCCCACAGCCCGACGCTCACCGCTGGATTCACGTGACACCCCGAGATGTGCCCGATGGCGAAGGCCATGGCCATAAGACTGAGCCCGAAGGCAAGCGATACACCGAGCCAGCCGATGCCGACGCCTGGAACGCCCGCAGCCAGTACGGCGCTTCCACAGCCGAAGAAAACGAGCCAGAAGGTGCCGATCATCTCGGCGACGGTGCGACGACCCAAAGACATGAGACCCCCTCTGAAGAGGTAGTGTCGCTCTCGGGCCGGTGCGTCGGCTGAGAGGACGGACGTCTGAGTATGGACCAAGATACAGCAGGTGGAGGGAATTGGAACTCGCCGCGCCAAGACGGGACTGGTCGATCCCGGCGACAAGTACGAGACTGTGATCGGAGTATCGTCTCCGTTTTGGATCGATTGTCCGCACTTTAACTGGAGAACCCAGTGATCCGTTCGCGTCTTCGCCTGCTTGGTCTCGGCTTCATCCTCCTTGCATCCACGGCCCTCACGCCGGCCACGGCCTGGCCACAGGACGCCGGTCAGAATCCGGTCCCCCTCGGTTCCACCCGGAATTCGGTGGTTGCCATCCCGGCGGCTGAGCTCCCGGACGAACTCATTTATCTGACGACCGGGATGTCGGAGGAACTGCTCGCCTCGATTCGCTCCGTCGCGCCGAACATCAGGATCATAGAGGTCCGGGGTCGGGACGCGGCGCTCCCGCACGCGGGCCAGGCGCACGGCGCGGACGCGCACCTGCTCAGCTCGGCCTTCCTCGACGCGGCCCCTGACTTCCGGTGGGCGCAATCGGGTAGCGCGGGGGTGGACCGATACATCACCATCTCCGAGCTGATGTCCCGCGACGAGATCGTGCTCACGAACATGAAGGGCATGTACGGCCCGGTCATCGCCGAGCACGTGTTCGCGATGATGCTGTCTCACACGAGAAGCCTGCCGCAGTACCTGGACGCCGGCCGGAGAGGGGAGTGGGACCGTGGCCCGGCTGGCACCATGACCGCCTTGCAGGGGGGCACGATGCTGGTCGTCGGCCTGGGCGGTATCGGAAGCGAGATCGCGATGCGGGCGAATGCCTTCAACATGCGCGTACTCGCGACGGCGCGTACGCAGCGCCCGGCACCACCCTACGTCGATGAGCTCGGCACGGCTCCGGACCTGGACCGGTTGCTCCCCGAGGCCGACGTCGTCGTGCTTGCCGTGCCGCTTACGGATGAGACCCGGGGCATGATCAACCGGGAGACCATAGCCCGAATGAAGGACGGAGCCTGGCTCGTCAACATCGCTCGCGGAGCGGTCGTCGAGACGGACGCGCTGGTCGAAGCGCTCGACAAGGGGAAGATCGGAGCCGCCTTTCTCGACGTGACCGATCCTGAGCCACTCCCGGAAGGACACACGCTGTGGAACCGCGACAACGTCCTGATTACACCTCACGTGGCCGCCCGGGCCGAGTTGTCACTGGAGCGCCGGCTGGCGCTCACGCTCGAGAACATGCGTCGGTTCGGCGCCGGGGAGCCGCTGCTGAACGTCGTGGACAAGGCGGCGGGATACTGACGAGTTCGGGGGCCCCACTGGCGTCTTAGAGCTCGAACCCGCCCCGGGGCAGCACGACTGAGGGCCCTGCCGCGCATGGCGACAGGGCCCTCTCTTCCAAGGTCAGGTCCGGATTGCGACGCCGAAAAGGCCTACTGCGTCGGGATCCTGTCCACGTTCTCGGCAAGCCACGTGGCGAACGTCTGGAGCCGCGGGTTCAGAGAGCGCGAAGTCTCGAGATTCCGCGCGCCGGTGAAGTAGTCCTCGAAGTCGTGCTTGAACTGGAACATGTTCCCAAGGTCGTCTGCTCCCGGAAAGTCCAGCCCCCGGTACACCTCGAATGGAACCGGAATGTAGGCCACCGGCTGCCCGTAGGCCTCGCTGAGGGCCGCCGCCATTTCGGCGCCCGTGAGGTGCTCCCCCGCGATACCCACCGTCCGGCCGATGTACTCATCGCCGGCCTGGAATATCCCGTAGGCGCAGCGGCCGATATCTGCGGCAGCGATACCGGGCAGCTTCTTGTCTCCCATCGGCAGCGCGAAGCCGAGGTTCCCGTTCTCGTCGGCACGCGGACCCATCCCGAAGTGGATGAGATTGTCCCAGTAGAAGGAAGTCTGCAGGAACGTCGTCGGTACCCCGGCATCGGTGAACAACGCGTTGGCTTCGCCCTTCGCGTCGAAGTGGGGGACCTTGTAGCTCCCCTGAAGCGTCGGCATGCGGTCGTCATCCAACGGGACCCAGTTGCGGGTGTCCTCGAGGGTGGACCAGATGACGTGCTGCAGACCCTGGGCGCTTGCCGCCTCCGCGAATGTCCTGACTTGCTCGAGTTCCTTCGCGGGCGAGAAATGCTCCCAGAAGAAGGTCACGCAGAAGGCTCCGTACGCACCTTCGAAGGCGCTTGAAATGGTCGCGGGATCATCGACATCCGCCGCCACCACCTCTGCCCCGAGAGCCGCCAGCTCGCGGGCCTTTTCAGAATCCGGGTTCCGGGTCAGCGCCCGGGCCGTGAACTGACCGCTCTTGTCGCTCATAATGGCCCGTACGAGACCGCCACCCTGTGCTCCCGTCGCTCCGACGACGGCGATGATCTTCTTATCCGCCACTGAACCTCCTCACGTCTCGTGTGGTTGTCTTGTATGATTGTTCAACATATGATATGAACAAATGATAGACAAGCATGCCCGCAGCTGCGGATCAGGATGCCGCTACCGCGACGGTCCGCTCCCTGCCATTTTGGGGCGGCGACTCACCCCAACCGGGATCCGTCCTTGAAATCGGTGCTCATACTCTTCGCGCATCCCGCGCTTCAGAAGTCTCGCGTCAACCGCGTGTTGATCGAGGGAGTCCGTGAACTCCCGGGGGTGACGTTCCACGACCTGTACGAGGCGTACCCCGACTTCGACATCGACGTCCCGCGCGAACAAGGGCTTCTCCTGGATCACGACGTCATCGTCTTCCAGCACCCGTTCTTCTGGTACAGCACGCCGGCCCTACTGAAGGAGTGGCAGGACCTCGTGCTCCAGCACGGGTGGGCGTACGGGAGCGAAGGAAAGGCTCTGCGCGGAAAGACGTTCTTGAGCGCGATCACCACCGGGGGGCGGGAGGTGGCCTACCAGCGGGAAGGTCACAATCGCTTCACGATCACCGAGCTGCTGGCTCCCATCGAACAGACCGCGCGCCTGTGCGAGATGGAGGTCCTGCCGCCTTTCGTGGCCCACGGCACCCTCGGAATGAAGGACGATGAGATCGCCCGACACGCCGCGGACTGGAGCCGGATCGTCGAGGCGCTTCGGGACGAACGTATCGACCTGGAGGCCGCTCGCAGCCAGACCCGGCTGAACGCCAGCCTCGATTCGGTGGTGAGAGAGGGGGGACGGTAGGCATGTACGGTCAGGGGTTCTTCTACCAGGCGTTCGTATATCTCGCCGCTGCCGTCATCGCCGTGCCGATCGCCAAGCGGCTGGGGCTCGGGTCGGTGCTCGGGTACCTGATCGCGGGCATGGTGATCGGACCGTTCGGGTTGGGCCTGATCGGCGAGGAGGGACAGGACGTCATGCACTTCGCCGAGTTCGGCGTCGTCATGATGCTCTTCGTGATCGGGCTCGAGCTCCGGCCCACGCTACTGTGGCGCATGCGGGGCCCGATCCTCGGAGTAGGTGGACTCCAGGTCGGTATCACGACCGTCGCGCTGACGGCCGTGGGCCTGGCCGTGGGTCTTCCCTGGCAGACGGCCGTGGCCATCGGGATGACCCTGGCGCTGTCGTCCACTGCCATCGTCCTCCAGACGCTGAACGAGAAAGGTCTGATGCAGACCGACGGCGGGCAGAGCTCGTTCGCCGTCCTTCTGTTCCAGGACATCGCCGTCATCCCCATGCTCGCGCTGATGCCCTTGCTCGCAGTATCGGGAGGCGAATCGGACGCCTCGGCCCACGGAGCCGATGCGGCGAAGCACGCGCCGACCTGGGTGGAGGGGCTGCCCGCCTGGGAGCAGACGCTGGTCGTGCTGCTCGCGGTAGCGGCCATCGTGGTCGCCGGCCGCTACCTCATGCGGCCGGTGTTCCGCATGATCGCCGCCACGCGCCTGCGGGAGTTGTTCACCGCCACGGCCCTCCTGCTGGTGATCGCCATCGCGCTGCTCATGACCCAGGTCGGGCTGAGTCCGGCTCTCGGCACGTTCGTCGCTGGCGTGGTGCTCGCCAACAGCGAGTACCGGCACGAGCTGGAGAGCGAGATCGATCCCTTCAAGGGGCTTCTGCTCGCCGTGTTCTTCATCGCGGTCGGGGCCTCGGTGGACTTCCAGCTGATCCAGAGCGAGCCGCAGCTCATTCTCGGTATCGTGGCCCTGCTCATGGCGATCAAGTTCGTCATCCTGTTCGCCCTCGGGCGCGCATTCCGCATGGGCCTGGACCAGAATTTCCTGTTCGCTTTCTCCCTCGCGCAGAGCGGGGAGTTCGCATTCGTTCTGTTCTCCTTCGCCTCGCAGAACCGGGTGATCTCCGAGGACATCACGGCCCCGCTCATTGCCGCGGTCGCGGTCACGATGGCCCTCACGCCCGTGCTCATGCTGCTGAACGAGAAGCTCGTCCAGCCGCGGTTCGGCACGCGGGAACGATCGGAGCGGGAGCCGGATCAGATCGAGACCGACAGCGCCGTGATCATCGCGGGATTCGGCCGATTCGGAAGCATCGTGGGGAGGTTCCTGCGGGCCAACGGCATTCAGCCGACCGTCCTGGAGTACGACTCCGATCGGGTGGAGCTCCTCCGGAAGCTGGGTCTGCAAGTCTACTACGGGGACGCCTCCCGGAAGGATCTGCTCGAGGCGGCCGGCGCCGAGAAGGCCCACCTGCTGGTGGTTGCCCTCGAAGACCACGAGCGAGCCCTGGCGATCGTCGAGACCGCGCAGAAGCACTTCCCGAACCTGACGATCCTCGCCCGGGCGGCCGGGCGCCCGGAGGCGTACGAGCTATTGGACTGCGGGGTGGAGCACGTGTATCGCGAGACCCTGGACACGTCGCTTCGAACCGGGGTGGACGTACTCCGGCTTCTCGGCCGTCGTGCGTACCCGGGACACCGGGCGGCTTTGATGTTCCGGCGCCACGACGAGGAATCCGTGCGGGACCTCGGAAAGATGCGGCACGATCGGAAGGCGTACTTCTCGGAGGCCCGGGAGCGCATCCAGTCCCTGGAGGAGCTTCTGCTGTCCGAGGTAGAGGGTCCCGACGAGGAGCGCGATGCCGGTTGGGACACGGAGAGCCTGCGCGAGGAGTTTGGGGACAGCCGCTGAGCGCCGGGCTCAGCCGCTCGACACCGGCCGGTCGGCGGGCCGCAAACGCCGGCCGCCCTGAAGCTCGGCCTTCGCCCACTCGGTCACCACGCGGTCCTTCTTCCGCTGGTCTTCTCCCCGCTTTCGCATCGAGGCCAGCGGAAGGTGCATGCGCGGGTTGTCGCGCAGCCGGTCTTCGTTGCGCTCCAGGAATGCCCAGTAGAAAGACGTGATGGGGCAATCGTCGCGCGGGTCGAACGCGCACCCCGAGCAGTAGTCGCTCATCCGGTTGATGTACGCGGCACCCGATACGTAGGGCTTGGTGGTCATCAGATCTCCGGCACCGAACGTACCCATGCCGAGGACGTTCGGCTCGACCACCCAGTCGAACGCATCCGTATACATGACCCAGAACCAATCGGTGAGCTCGCGCGGGGAAACGGCGATCAGAGTGGCCAGGTTCGAGAGCACCATGAGCCGGGTGATGTGGTGAGAGTAGCCGGTCTCGAGGACCGAGCAGACCACCGAGTCGAGGCAATGAAGCCCGGACGTTGTCCCCCAGAATGCCGGGGGTAGAGGCTCCTCTGCCCGGAGCACGGAGGGGGCCGCCGGAGCGTCCGTGGCCCTGTCATCGGCGGAATCGGACCCTGGCAGGTCGCGGAAGCCGTCGGTCCGCACGTGTACGTGCCGCATGAACTCGCGCCACCCCAGAACCTGCCGCACGAAACCCTCACGGCTCGCCAGCGGCGCGTTCGAAGCCGCTACGTCCGCCACGACCCGTCGGGGAAGCAGCCGGTGCACGTGGAGCAGGAACGATATCCGCGTGTGGAACAGGTCCCTCGCCTGCAGGGACATGGCATCTTCGAAAGGTCCGAACCACGGGAGGCACTCGCGCAGGGCCCGGGCCCACAGCATTTCCGCATCCGATCTAGTCGCCGGCAACGCGGCCGGCCTCAACGACCCGGGGTGGGATGCGAAGCGCGACTCCACGAACTCGGCGACCTCCGCCTTCACTGGGTCCACGGGAAACTGCAGCGCCTCTGGCGCCTCGGGCTCACCCCGCCACGGCCGACGGTTCTCCACGTCGTGGCTGTACTTCCCGCCCTCGGGACGCCCATCGGCCATCAGCAAGCCGGTCTCACGGCGCACGTGCCGGTAGAAGGCGTCCATGCGCCACGGAGGGTGGGGCTTCTGGCTCGCCTCGAAGTCCTCCGACGAGGTTATCCAGCCTTCGTGCGGCTCCACGGTGAGCAGGCTGTCGGCCACCAGGGAAGCCAAATCAGCGCGCAGCTCCCGTTCCGCCGGCTCCATCAAGGACAGCGGCCCCATTTCGCGGGCCTCCTCGCGAAGCGCCACCGAGTAGGGCGACCTGGTTGCCCGATACCGCACGGCTACCCCCCGCGCAGCTTGCTCGAGGGCGAAGTGTCTCTGGTTGGCGAGGATCAGGGCGAGCTTCTGCTTGTGGTAGGGCCGTCGGGCCGGCTTCCAGGCGCTCTCCACCAGGACAACGCCGGCGTCCGAGGGGTCAAGGCGAGACAGAGGCCCGATCTCGTCGGTCAGCTGATCATAGGAGACGTAGACCCAGGTTCGGCCTGCCGGATCGCTGGCCCGCCGGCTCAGTTCCCGTCGAAATGCACCGCCCTCGGACACGCGGAATCGAACCGGGCCGTCAGGAAGAGCGGACCAGGGCGGCAAGGAGCCGACCGATCCGAATGTTCACTCCTGGCAGAGCGAGAACGCGCGCAACCCAACCCATGTCGGAACGACCCATGCGCGCGACCTCTGTACCGTGTATTTGAAAGCTCAGCTCCACATCCGCGGCGCGTAGCAGGCGGTCGAGCTGAGTGAATAGTTCGTACCGCTCAGATCGCGAGCGGCGCCGCAGGGAGGTCGCCACGTCTCTGTAGGCATGCCAGCTGCCTCCCGAGATCCCAATGGATCGCCCGGCGCCCTTCAGAGTCAGCCGGCCGGCGGGTGCTGCGACAACGACGTCGGCAAACACGTCCACCGACCGGCTCGAAGGGGTTGTAGGATTCACTTGCCGTCCCGGGTGCGGATGCGGATTGTGCCATTCACAGTCCACTTGGTGTAGGTCGCGTCGGCGCCTACGCGGCTCGGGACGTCGACATTCAAGTCGGCCAACTCGTAGGTGATCTCGGCACCCCGACCGGTGAGACGGTCGTAGAGGCCAACGGCCAGGTCGGGCCAGGTCTGCGTATCGTTCGACATCGGGTTCCTCCTCGGGTTTCTTGTTGAGTGCGGACTGAAATCTCCGCTTTGTCCAATCTATGTCCAAGAAGTTGGATGATTTGTCCAGCTTTGTCAAGGGGTATATCTAGACAAGACATGCCGCACGGGTTCCCGGGGTAAACTCTCGGGACGACCGCAAGCCGACTCGACACGCGTCAAACGCCGTGGTTTCAGGCCCGTATCGGTCGACGTTGCATGCGCTGCTAGATTGTGGTGAAGGAACGAAGACCCGATAACCCTTGCCGGTGAATCCGTTGGCATCAAATACCGCGCCCGTCATCGTCGTTGTTGGAGCCGGGATCGCTGGTCTCTCAGCGGCGGTCCGTCTGCGTCAGCTCGGCCTGCGGGTCCAGGTGATGGAGAAGAGCCGAGGATTCGGCGGGCGGAGCGCCACGCGCAGGATTGGCCGCCTCGGATTCGACCACGGTGCTCAATACCTGACGGTACGTGAATCCGCTCTCGCGGACGCACTGGTTCCGCTCATTCAGCGAGGCATCGTGGCGCCCTGGGAGCCGCGCATCGTTCATCTGGGCTCCAACGGCAGGCGAACTCCGGATAAGGAAGCCAAGCGGTTCGTCGGCGTTCCGGGAATGAGCATGCTCGGCCGCGGCCTCAAGGGGCAGTCCACTGTCACGCTGGGCACCGAGATCACGAGTTTGGGTCTCCGATCCGATGGAACCTGGACCCTGTTCGACCAGCACGGCGCTGGATACGGTCCGTTTGCCGGTGTCATCATCACATGCCCGGCGCCCCAGGCCGCGGATCTTCTGGCGAGCGCTTCTTCGAAGTTGGCGAGGGCATGCGGGGAGGTCGAGATGCTCCCATGCTGGGCAACGATGGTCGCCTTCGACTCTCCACTGCGACTCGACTTCGATGCGGCCTTCGTGGACGATGAGGTGCTCGCATGGGTCGCAAACGAGTCCACCAAGCCGGGGCGTACCGTGCAACCGGAGTGCTGGACGCTGCACGCCGCCCCGGCGTGGTCACGGGATCGCCTCGAGGACGATGCCGATCTGATCGCGCGCGAAATGCAGCAGCGCTTTCTCCAGATTGCCGGTGCTACGTCCGCTAAGCCGGGCACATGCATCGCCCACCGCTGGCGGTTCGCCCGCTCGGCGGAGCCACGGGCGCACGTTGACTTGCTCGACCCGGTCGGCCGGGTGGGAGTGGCCGGCGACTGGACCCAAGGTGATCGCCTGGAGGCTGCGTTCATGAGTGGCCTTCGAATGGCCGAGGAGCTGGCCAGCCTCGTAGATTGTGCGGACCGTTGACGATGCCGCGTTCCGCGCTGGACCCATTACTCGAACGGAGACAGGACTTGGCGAATCGAACCCGAGCGTGCGTGAATGTCCGTTTGCCGATCCTCGTCGGCGGGCTGTTCTTCGTTGCGGCGTGTGCCTCGCCCCCGGTGAGCGAAACGACAGGGGTGGGGGCCAGGGCAGAGATCAGGGGCTGCGGCGACTCGGACGTCACGGGCCAGGCGACTTTGCGTGAGCGCCCTTCGGAGGAAGGCGTGAAACTGGTCGACATCTCCATCGAGGTGAGAGGCCTGTCCGACGGAAAGCACGCCGTGCACGTGCACGAGACGGGCCAATGCGAGCCGTGCTCAGCCGCCGGAGGTCACCATGACCCGGGTCCGTTTGGAAAGTCGACCCCCGATGCGCCGGATTACAATCACCCGTTCCACGGCGGGGATCTTGTCAACATCGAAGTTGTCGATGGCTATGGCATGCTGGAGACGACCAGCAGTCGGATCGCGCTGTCTTCGGGAAGGCTGAGTGTGTTCGACGAAGACGGCAGTGCTATCATCATTCACACCAACCCCGACGCCTACTGCGACCAGGAAGACGAGCTCACGCCGGGCTGCGCCGGGGGCAGCCGGGACGCCTGCGGCGTGATCGTGCTCGAGAACTGATCCGCGCGCTCCATCGGTTCAGGCCGCGGTCAGTCTGGCTCTGACCGCGCCAGCGACCTCCAGGCCGGACACGATCGCCCCCTCAATCGAGCCATGACGGCGGTGATCACCAGCGACGAACAAGCCG
This sequence comes from Gemmatimonadota bacterium, assembly GCA_023554435.1. Classification (GTDB taxonomy): domain Bacteria; phylum Gemmatimonadota; class Gemmatimonadetes; order Palauibacterales; family Palauibacteraceae; genus Benthicola. The sequence goes on from JAMJQV010000214.1 coordinate 12,632, forward strand.
GCATCGGTACAGAGAGGCCGGGCCCGAACGCCCCCAGCCCGGGGTGATTGGTCGGGCAGCCCGACCGGAATGCGGTAGGCTGCGATCTCTTCCCACCCGTCCACCGCTGGCCCGAACCACTCGCGAAGTTGCGAACGGGCTTCCGCACGTACTTCGGGTCGCTCGATCGCCCCGCCCAGTATCGTCGCGGAGAGGAGCTCCTGGCCCGGAGGGGCGTACGTGGGCGAAACCCGGCTCATCGCAGTGAAGTTCATGACCGGTCCCCTGCCCTCGCCGTTGAGGATCAGGATTCCCTCTTCCACGGGGGGCTCTTCCGCCGCGTAGTAGAGGCAGAGAGCCGGGCGGTACGCGGGAACATCCTGCAGATTGGCCAGCCGCCGCGCGGCCGGGCCGTCCGTGGCGAGCACGACCGCCCGGGCTGATAAGGGCTCGCCGCCCGACAGCGTCACGCGTGTGCTGCTTACCGACTCCACGGGCGAGTTTGGCACCAGGGAGCCGGCACGCAGATCTGCCGCCAGCTGTCCGCTCAGCGCCCCCATGCCCCGGGCCGGCACGGCGACCCTTGCCTCGCCGAACATCCGGAACACGAATTCGAACATGCGGCTCGATGTCTCGAGCGATGGATCGAGAAACACCCCACCGAGAAACGGCCGGAAGAAGGTGTCGATCATCCGGTCCGTGAATCCCCGCCCAGCGAGGTACGAGAGGGTGGACGTCTCCGGCCGCTCGAACAACTCGGCCAGCGACCCGCGCCGCACCCGGAGCGCGAGCTGCGCCACGCGGCGCTTGTCGCCCCATGAGCCGATGGGTGCCCTGAGGGTCGCGAGAGCTGCGCCCGGGCGACGGAAGGGGTCGGACACGCGGTGGAAAGCCCCGCCCGTCCGCACGAGGGCCCCAGGCTCGAACGGTCTGAGATCGAGTCTCCCAAAATCGAGCTCCGCTCGGGTCACGGGGTAGGCGGTGAGCAAGACCTGGAAGCCGCGGTCCAGTAGGAAGCCATCGGCGTTGTCCGTGCGAACGCGGCCACCCGGACCGTCACTTGCCTCCACCACGAGCACCTGTAGACCCGAGCGCTGCAGGCGCCGGGCACACGCGAGACCGGCCAGGCCTGCACCAACTACGATGACATCGGCGTCGTATGCGCTCATCGGTCTACCCCCGAGTTTCTAACGATGACAGGGCGCTCACCTCCTCGGGCAGGATCGTTCAGCAGTGCCTACTCCAGCGCGTAATTCTTTACGTACCGGTCGAACCACTCCAACTGCTCCCAGAGCACGTGCTCGATGCTCTCCCGGCCGCGGTAGCCGTGGTCCTCGAAGGGCAGCAGTACCATCCGGGCGGTGCCGCCCGAGCCGCGCACGGCCTCGAAGAAGACCCGGGACTGGGGCGTAAGGGTGCCCGGGTTCGAGTCATCCAGGCCGTGGATGATCAGGACCGGTTCGTCGACCTGGTCGGCGAAAAAGGTCGGCGAGACCTGGATGTAGACGTCCCTCGCTTCGAACAGGGAACGACGCTCGGACTGGAAGCCGAAGGGCTGCACGGTCTTGTTGTACGAGCCGCTGCGCGCGATGCCGGCCCGGAACAGGTCGGTGTGCGCCAGGAGATTCGCCACCATGAGCCCGCCGTGGCTGTGGCCGATGATGCCGATGCGCTCGGGGTCGGCCACACCCATCTCAACGGCCTTCGCAACCGCTGCCTCCGCATCAGCTACGAGCTGAGGCACGAACGTGTCGTAGGCGGTCTCCGGATCGCCAAGCATCGGCATGGCGGTCTGGTCGAGCACCGCGTAGCCGCGGAGCAGGAAGAAGAGGTGGGAGGGACCGTAGATGCGCATGAAGCGCCGCGTCGAACCCCGGACTTGTCCAGCCGTGGCCATGCCCGAGTACTCGAGCGGATAGGCGTAGAGTACGGTCGGCAAGGGCATGCCATCTTCGTAGCCGGGCGGCAGGAGCAGCTGGAAGCTCAGCGGTACTCCGTCCTCGCGCTCGTAGCGCACGAGGCGCTTCTCGATCTGACGAAGCAGGGGAGCCGGGTCTTCGAAGCGCGTGATCGGCTCCCGGCTCAGCTCCCGGGTGGCCTCACCGTCAGCCGCCTCGACCGCCTCGCCGAAGCTGGCCAGATAGTAGTTTGGCACATCTGCGGCGGACTCGGAACTCATGACGAAGCGGTCCTCATCACCGGCGAACGCCACGAAATACTCGTACCGATCCGTATCGCTGCGAAACAACCGCTCCGTCTCGCCCGTGGCCAGGCTTCTCAGGTCGAGGAACGGCCGGTCGCCCTGGTCGGTTGCGCCGCTTCCGCGGAAGTAGACCGCGTCTCCCTCCTGATGCAGCACCCAGCGACCGTTGGGCAGCGGGCGGTATACCGGATACCCGGGATCACCGTAGCGGTCGTCCTCGTCGAGATCGTACCACAAGCGGGATGTGCCCTCGTCGACATCCAGGAGCCAGACGTAGCGCCAGCGGCGTATCCGCTCGCGCTGGGTGAGCATGACCATGCCGCCGTTGGCGCCCCAGGCCGACAGTCCGGCTCGGTGCTCGGCCCTAAACACCTCCACGGGTTTGGCCGTGAACGGTGCGTCCAGACGCATGAGCCGGTCGCGGTGAGGCACCTCGGCCACCGGGTTTCCGCCGTCGAGCGCCTCCATCCAGAACAGCGTGTGGGGAGCCGTCGGACGCCACGAAATCGAACGCGGGCCCAGCGGAACGCCGTGGACCGGCACCGCATCGGCTACGGGCAGTGAGGCGATGCTCGCTACCATCTCTCCCTCGTCGTCCCACACCTCGACCTCGTGGGCGAAACGCCACCAGGCGACCTCGTGCGACCAGGGACCCACCAGGCGCTCGACCAGGAGATACTCTCCATCCGGTGAGAACTCGGCCGAGGCGTAGGAAGCTGGTGCGCCGATGACGTCGAGCTCGCCCGTGGCCGGGTCGAGGATGACCAGCTCGGACGTCGTGTAGTACTCGAACAGCGCGTCGTCGAGCGCCGTCTCGAGGAGGTTGCGCGCCTCGTAGGTGGAGCGTGCCGAAGCCCCCGCCCCTTCCACGATCTCAGGCCCGGCCGGTATGGGCGGCGGCGTGGGAGCCGGTCCTCGCTGTGGGATTCGGTTTACCAGCAGACGCTCCTGGTCGGGCAGCCAGTTCACTCCGCCACCCAGCAGGGGGTTGATGGCGAGGGACTCGATCCGGGTCATGTCGCCTTCGACCGAACCGACCCACAGACCCAGGTGATCGGCGAGTCCGACCGTGAGCGCGAATCGTTGGCCGTCCACCGTCCAATCGACGCCCAGAACCTCGGCGTCAGCCGGCAGATCGAGCGGGATGGCGGCTCCACCCTCGACCGGCACCAGGCGAGGGGATGTTCCCCCGTGCTGGCCGTGGTAGCCGTTGGTGGCCGGATTCACCCGCATTCCGGCGAGCTTGTGCATCGGCCCACCCAGCTCTGCCAGTGGCGGATAGAGGACGGGGTCGGCGAGGAGCATGTACTCGCCCGTCGGTGCCGTCCACACCCGAGGGAGTTGCGGCGCGTAGAGCACCTCTAGCACGTCTGCGGGCGGCGACTGCCACCCGGCTGCGGGCTGCATCCCGGTCTCCTGCGCCCCTGCGTCCGGTGCGATCATGAGGGCTGCAATAGTGAGCAGCAGGTTTGCCAGAATCACGAACGTTCTGTTCATTCTTGGCCTCCGTGAGTGACCTGCGCGGTCATGCGCTCTGACGGCAGTCGGCGGCTGCGGGTATCGAAGCACCGAAGGAGCCGCGAGGGGGTCGCGGATTCGACTAACATACCGGGGCGCTGCGGGATGCGCTAAGACCCCCGCTGAGCGCTCAAGACGGGGACGGCGGCTTCCGGGCTTCGACGTACAGAGAAGGCTCAATCGGATGGTCACCGTGCGTCGAACGATCCAGGTCGAACCGCTCCCAATCCGGAATGTCTGAGGTTGCGTACGTCATGCGCACGATGTTCTCGAATCCCGTTTTGGCCAGAAGCGCGGTCAGCGACAAATGATCGTACAGCCACTTGTTCGTTTCGCCGGAATTGCGGAAGTCGCGGACGGAGTCGGGATCTCTGTAGCGCCGCGACAATAGCGCTGCCCGACGGAGTCGCCTCCGAACAGCTCTGAAGATGGCGCGTGGTGTCACGCGCGCCGGGCTCCGCGCTGCGGACCTGCGGTTGGTCGCGTCCGGCCGGTCCTGGCCCCGGAAGTCTTCAAAGACGTCTCCGTAGCGCTTCTTGGCGTACCCGGGATCGAAGCGTTCTTCCGCAACGTACCGCCGCATCAGTCCACCCGAGTGCTCGCGCGCGATCTGATCCAGCAACTCCAGAACCGACCATTCATACCTTACGCGGTTGGTCGCGGATGGAGAGCGATCGTAGTCCGCCACACGGTCGAGGTAGGCGCGACACACACTCTCAAGGTCGGGCGTCGAGAGTCGCAGGATGCCCGAGGACCTCAACACCCGGAAAGCCTCCCTCAGAAAGAGGTCGGCTTCCTCGGGGGTCAGGTGTTCGATGATGTGGAACGCGTCGATCGCGTCGAACGTCGCACTGGCGTAAGGAAGTGGAGAGCGGACGTCGAAATACCGGAGTTGCGACTCTCCCTGTGGCTGCGGCCGGGTGCTGAACAGCAGGTTGTTCCACTCCGACCGGTAGATGTGTCCCTTCTGTCGCTCATACGAATGACCACCCCGCCAAACGTGGAGATTCGTCTGGCCACTCTGTGTCTGGATGAGTCGCGTCACCGTGTTGTCACGCATCATGCGCGTGCAGCCACCGGCCGATCGGGGTTGGGAGCGGATGACTCGGGCTTTCGCCCCTCGACGAATACGGAGGGGTCGATGGGGCGCTCGGCGAGACTTGAGCAGTCCAGGTCGTAGCGCTCCCAGTTCGGGATATCTGAACTCTTGAAGTCTTTCTGTTGAATTCCGACGAAACCGGCCTCTTCCAGTAGAAACCGCAAGGACAGGCGGTCGTGCATCCAGCGGACCCTCTCCTTGGTAACACCAGGATCCTTCCGGTCGCCGTTGCCCCGGCTGCGAATTCGTCTCGTCAGGCGACGATAGAGGGCCTTCGGCGTGAAGCGCGACGGGCGACGGCGGGAAGCGCCATCGCCGGAGGCGGGCGGCTCTTGTGCACCCGCGGCCAGGAGCGGTCGATAGACGTCGCTGTACTTCTCCTCCAGGTATTCTCGATCGTAGTCGCCGGACTTCAGAGCCTCCAGCATCCGCCCCCCGGTTTTCTCCCGGACCATCTGCTCGAAGATCTCCATGACCGTCCACCGATATCGCCGGACGTTCTGGAGGCTCGGGTCCTTGCTGGCCACGCCCAGGTGGTACAGGTACGAGCGACAGATCTCTTCAAGGTCGGGGACCGACACTCGAAACACCCCACCAGGCTTGAGCACACGAAGTACTTCGGAGACGAACCGAGCACCCTCCTCTGGAGTCAGGTGCTCGAGGATGTGATAGGCGTTAGCCGCGTCGAACGTATCGGAGGGAAACTCCAGGGCCTCGCGGCTCAGGTCGACGAAGTGGACGTTCTCGACCGGCGGCTTCGGGATCGCCACGAATCG
>JAMJQV010000215.1 GCA_023554435.1 Gemmatimonadota bacterium
TGCTGAATCCGGCTTCGCCGTGCCTTCCATCAAGCCCGGGATCTCGCGGAACTGGCGCCGGACCTCGGCTACCATCCCGGCAGCCGCACGACCCACCGCCGTCATCGTCAGCGAGGCGATGAAGAAGGGCGTGATTCCACCAATGAACAGGCCGATCACCACCAGCGGGTTTACGATATTGATTCCAGTTGCCGTGAGCCCGACAGCGTTCGCGTAGGCAGAAAACAGGGCCAGCGCGGTCAGCGCCGCCGAGCCGATGGCAAAACCCTTGCCGATTGCCGCGGTCGTGTTGCCCAGAGCGTCGAGCTTGTCCGTGATACCTCGCACGTCGGGGCCGAGACCGGACATCTCGGAGATCCCACCGGCGTTATCCGCAATCGGTCCGTATGCGTCGACGGTCATCGTGACGCCCACGGTGGCAAGCATGCCCACGGCAGCGATTCCGATTCCGTAGAGACCCGCAAACTGGAACGCGAAGAAGATCGCTCCGCAAATCAGGAGCAGCGGGATCGCGACCGACTCCATACCCACCGCGAGGCCCGTGATGATGTTCGTGGCCGCACCGGTCTCGGACGCCGCTGCGATCGAGCGCACCGGCTTCGCCGCCGTGTAGTACTCGGTGACGAGGCCGATCAGGATCCCGACCAGCGAGCCGAATAGCATCGCCCAGAAGGGACCTGCCGCGACGTTGCCCCAGGTCCAGAACTGGCCGGAGGTCCCAGCGAATACGTCCAGCCGGATCGTCACGAAGTACGCCCCGATCCAGAACAGAATGGCGCCAACGAACGTCGTGTTCCGCAACGCTGCCGCTGGGTCCATTCGCTCGAGGATACGCATCGAGAACACGCCGATGAGCGACGCCACGAGTCCGATCATGGCGAACAGGAGCGGAAGGGCGAGAGCAGCAAGCCTGCGATCCGGCGCGATGGCGGTGACGGTTACGCCGAGCACGATCGTGGCCACGATCGAGCCCACGTAGGACTCGAAGATGTCCGCGCCCATTCCTGCCACGTCTCCAACGTTGTCCCCGACGTTGTCGGCGATCGTGGCTGGATTGCGGGGATCATCTTCCGGAATGCCAGCCTCTACCTTACCGACCAGGTCGGCGCCGACATCTGCGGCCTTGGTGAAGATCCCGCCGCCGATTCTGGCGAACAGGGCAATGGAGGAGGCCCCCATGGCGAACCCGCTGACGATCTCGCCGAAGTTCCGCAGTCCGACCGTCTCGGGGTCGAACATCAAAATCACGGCGCCCAGGCCTGCCAGGCCGAGGCTGCCAACCGCCAGCCCCATCACCGCACCTCCGCTGAAAGCCACGCGGAGAGCCTTGGCCAACCCGGACGAGCGAGCCGCTTCCGTCGTGCGGACGTTCGCTCGAGTGGCTGCCTGCATTCCCAGGAATCCGGCCAGGATGGAACAGGCAGCTCCGAACACGTACGCCGCGGCCGACGAGGGACCGATCAGCCAGTACAGCATCGCCGCGACCACAAGCACGAATGGCACCAGCACCGAATACTCGCGCCGGAGGAAGGCCATGGCCCCCGACTGAATGGCGGCCGCGAGCTCGCGCATGCCCTCATCACCCGCCGGTTGGCTCTTTACATACACATAGAGCAGCAGCGAGAACGCCAGGCCGCCAAGCCCGAACCACAGGGCCCAGGTCATCCAATGCTCCACGAGAAGCCTCTCTTGTCTTCCGTTACCGTGTTACCGCCAGCCCTCAAGCGCTGTTGAAGGCGTTCATGGCGGACTCCATGCCCTCGGTCATCCACGACTCGACCGCGAGGGCCATCCTGCCGAACTGCTCCAGAATCGTTTCCTCGTCCCTCGACGACGGGGCTCCCAACACCCAATCCGCGAGGTCGATGTCCGGGTGGGTCGGCGAACCGACACCGACCCTCAGCCTCGAATACTCCCGGCTGTCCAACACTTCCTCGATGGACTGCAGGCCGTTGTGGCCACCCGCAGATCCTCTGCCCTTGATCCTGAACCGGCCAGGCGGCAGCGCGGTGTCGTCCACAGCGACGAGCAGATCATCTTCGAAGCTAAAATCCGGAACGGCCAGGTATCTCGACAGCACCTGGCCGCTCCGGTTCATGTACGTCATCGGCTTGCTGATGCGAACCGCGTGGCCCTGCACCCGCCCGTCCACCGAAGCCTCGGGACCGACCTGACGGAAGGCGCCGAACGACCAGCGAGTCGCGAGATGATCCGCCAACCACCAGCCCGCGTTATGCCGGGTGTCCCGATAGCGGTCGCCCGGATTGCCCAGGGCCAGGATCAGCTTCATCCGCCTGCCCCGACCGGGCTATTCGCCCTCCGAGTCCTCGTCGTCTCCGCGCGCCGTGATCACCTCGGGCTCGACATCCTCGTCGAGCTCGGAGAACTCGTCTTCCTCTTCTTCCTCGACCGGCGCAGCCTTCGGCATGACGACCATGCACACCGTGAGATTGTCCTCCTCGATCACGGTCACATCGCCCGTGTCGACCTCACCGATGTGCAAGGACTCGCCGATCTCCAGTTCCGAAATGTCCACCTCGAAAGCTGAGGGAATCTCACGGGGAAGACACTCGATTTCGAGCTCGTATCGGATGACCTGGAGAATGCCGCCGTTCCGGACACCGATCGGGTTCCCCTCGAGGCGTACCGGCACGGATACGCGGATTTTCTCTCCCGCCGTGATTTCGAAGAAATCGACGTGCAGAATGACGGAACGGTAAGGGTGTCGCTGGACCTCGCGGATCAGAACTGCCTTCGGCTTCTCGTCGCCTACTTTGAGGTCGATCAACGTGTTCTCGGTCGAGATCCGGCTGACGAGAGCCTTGAACTGAAGCTCGTCCGCCTGGACCGCCATCGGCTCGGCGCCGTGACCGTACACATTGCCGGGAATCTTCCCTGCAGCCCGAATGCGGCGCGCCGCGCCCTTGCCCGTTTCTGACCTCGGCTCGACCTGTAGTACCACCTGCTCGCTCATCTGTGATCCTCACGCGCCGTCCCGCCCGGTCCGGCTTCTCTTGTCAGTGCTACGTGAACAGCTTGCTCACGGAACGATTGTAATGAGTGCTCTCGATGGCTCTCGCCAACAGGCTGGCCACCGACACCGTCTCCAGATTCCTGAGACTCGAACTCTTTTCCTCCGAAATGGCGATCGTGTCCGTAACCGCCAGTTCGACAAAACCCGCCCCGTTCAGCCGCTCCACCGCCGGCCCGGAGAGTAGGGCGTGGGTTGCGATGGCGTAGACCTCGCTGGCTCCACGTTCCCGCAGCGCCACCGCGGCATTCGCCATCGTTCCCGCCGTATCCACCATGTCGTCGGAGATGATGCACCGCATCCCGTCCACGTCTCCGACCACGTTCAACACTTCTGCTTCGTTCGGGCCTGGACGCCGCTTGTCCATGATGGCCAGCCCGGCCCCGAGCCGCTTCGCGTATCCGCGTGCCATCTTCGCCGCGCCCACGTCCGTGGCCACGACGACCAGGTCCTCGTGGCTCATATCGGCGTAGTGGTTCATGAACACCGGCGCGGCATACAGGTGATCCACCGGGATGTCGAAGAACCCCTGCAACTGATGCTGGTGGAAATCGATCGTGATGAGGCGATCCGCCCCCGCAGCCACGATCAGGTTCGCCATCAGCTTCCCGGCGATCGACACCCTGGGCTGGTCCTTGCGGTCCTGCCGAGCGTATCCGTAGTACGGTACCACGGCGGTGACCCGGGCCGCCGACGCTCTCTTTGCCGCGTCGATCAGGAGCAGCAGCTCCAGTATGTTCTCCGCCGGCGGATTCGTCGACTGGATCACGAAAACATCCCTTCCACGGACGTTCTCATCGATCCGGACGAAGATTTCGCCGTAGGCGAACCGCTTAACGGTCACCTCGCACAACGGCTGATCCAGCTCTTCCGCAATCCGTTCGGCAAGAGCCGGGTTCGCCGTGCCGGTGAGTACCATCATCGGCGTGCCGGTGGCTGACAGCTCCGTCATGTCTGCCTCGCTATGTGCGCAACGTCGTCCACGCGTTCCCAAAACAGCCGTGCAGTTTATATGAGGCGATCAGAAGCGTCAACCGCGACGGATCCTCAACGTACCGTTTCAACCTGTGGCTCCGGGGTGTCCAGTCGACGCTCATAGTGCAGCTGAGTCGGGTAGGCGAATTCGACCCGGGCGTCGGCCAACTTCCGCATCAGGGCCACGTTCACCTCTTCCTGGACTTTCATGAACACCTTGTAGTCGGGGACGGTCATGTAGTATACGGTTTCGAACTCCAGCGCCCACTGCCCCAGGCTCTTGAAGTGGCACCGATCGAACCGCGCCATCTCCTGGCCCTCCACGATTTCCTCGACCCAGCCCGGGATCTGCGTGACGACGTCCGGGTCCGTCTCATACACGATCCCAAACGTAAAATGACCGCGTCTTTCGTCCATTCGGCCGTAGTTTCGAATGCGGCTCCGCAGAAGATCGCTGTTGGACATGACCAGTTGCTCGCCCGATACGCTTCGCAGTTTCGTTGTCTTGAGCCCTATCTCTTCGACCGTTCCCGCGTAGTCGTCGATCGTCAGGAAGTCACCGACGAGAAACGGCTTGTCGAAGATGATCGACAGGGAGGCGAACAGGTCCGCCAGGATGTTCTGGACGGCCAGCGCGATGGCGATGCCGCCGATGCCCAGCCCCGTGATGAGCGCCGTGACGTTGACGCCCCATGCCTGAAGAACTAACACGAAGATCAGAAACCAGATCACGCCGACACCCAGCAGGCGGATCAGATTGAACGACGTGGCGACCGCTGCATCGTCGGGGTACCTGTCGTCCCTGATGTGCGTCAGGAGAGACTGGTACCCTCCGGACAGCCACATGCCAACCTGAATCAGGATCGCCGACGCCAGGACATCGGTGAAGACCGCATCGATCCTGCGCGGAAGATCCACGTATCGTGAGCCGGCAAAGAGGCCGGCCGCCACGAAGAAGAAGCCTCGTGTACCCCTGGCGGCGGCTACCACCGCATCATCCACGTACGTGCCGGTCGAACGAGCGAGCGTCCTGGCACGCCGAATAAGGCGCGGAACGAAGGCCCAGAGGACCGTACCGGTCGCAAGGGCCACCGCGGCCCCCATCAACCAGGTCTCCAGCGTGTTCCCCCAGATGACTTCCTTCAAGAAATCCATCCACTCGTCTCCCGATTCGCGTTTCTGAATGGTCCTGGAGCCCGCCGTCCGAAGCGCCCAATCTCGCGTCCGCGCCACGAGCCGCAAGGACAGGAACGACGCGGGTCTTGAAGGCGCCGTGTCGTTCCGCCTATAGTCCTCTCCATGACACGCGCATTGGACGAGCGGCTCATCGGCCAGGGAAGTGATTCGGCCCGCGATCTTGAACTACTGATCCGGTCGCGGTACCCCGTCGTGGCGGTCGACACGCTGGAGGAGGACCGGCTCCTCGAACTGCTGGGTCGGGTGGCCCGACGGCTCGACGTGCCCCTTTACACCTGGAGTCGCACGCAGGGCCTCGTACGAGAGGGAAAGGACCAGCCGACCTACGACACCGCCGATCCGTTCAAGATGCTCGCTCATCTCGAGGCCGCGGATGTCCCCGGCGTCGTTCTGCTGGCTGACTTTCACCCCTATCTCGAGGACCCGCTTCTCGTTCGCAAACTGCGCGAAGTGCTGCCCGCGTTCACGAACGACCGGCGGGCCCTGGTGCTTTCCGGACACGGGGTCCGGCTCCCTCCCGAGATCGGCAAGCAAGGGGTTCCTTACAGGCTCTCGCTGCCGGATCTCGATGAGATCAGGGCCGAGTTGCGGGAGGTGGTGCGCACGGCGGCCCGCGAAGAGGATGTGCGGATCGAGATCAGCGAGGCAGAGGCCGATGGCATGGCCCGGGAACTCCAGGGGCTGACCCGGGATGAGATCCGGCGGACCCTGCGGCGGGCGATGGTGGCGGATGGCCGGCTTACGCGGGCGGACATGGACCTCATCCGGGCGGCCAAGAGAGAGAGCCTCGGACAGACCGGACTCCTGGAGTTCATCCCGACGGACGAACTGGAGCCGGTCGGCGGCATGGGGGCCCTGCGGAGTTGGCTCGACAAACGACGCAATGCGTTGGGTGAAGAGGCCCGCGACTTCGGTTTGGAACCGCCGCGTGGGGTGCTTCTCATGGGAGTCCAGGGCTGCGGGAAGAGCCTGATGGCCCGCAACGTGGCGGCCGAGTGGGACCTGCCGCTGGTTCGCCTGGACCCGGGGGCTCTGTATGACAAGTACGTGGGCGAGACGGAACGTAACCTCCGCCAGGCCCTGGACACCGCGGACGCCATGTCGCCCGTGGTCTTGTGGGTCGACGAAATCGAGAAGGGGTTCGCACGCGACGGAGGTGAGGCGGATGGAGGGGTAAGTGGGCGGCTGCTGGGTACCTTTCTCACCTGGCTCCAGGAGCGTGAGAGCCGGGTATTCGTGGTCGCCACCGCAAACGACGTGGACCGGCTGCCGCCGGAGCTTCTGCGCAAGGGGCGGTTCGACGAGATCTTCTTCGTCGACTTGCCGGGGGCGTCCGAGCGGCGAGACATCCTGGCGCTGCACCTGGCCCGGAGAGGCCGTGACCCCGCGCAGTTTGACCTGGATCAACTGGCCACCGCGTCCGAAGGGTTCTCCGGAAGCGAGTTGGAGCAGGCGATCGTGGCTGGCCTGTACACGGCATTCGCGGATGGGACCGACCTGGACCATGAGACGCTGGTGGCGGAAATCGAGTCGGCCGTCCCCCTGTCGGTCACTCTGGCGGAGCGAGTCGAGACCCTGCGCCTGTGGGCCAAGGGGAGAGCGGTTCCCGCGGCGTGACACGAGCCCACCTCGCGGGTTCCGATCATCCGGGCGGCCCGCACACGTTCGCCGGGGGCGACCTGGATCGCTCGGCGAGCCTGCGGAGCGACCCCAAGCGTATCTCGGAGTTGCTCGAGGCGGGGAGTTCGAGGTTCCTTCCCTTTCGCGGACTGGACCCCCTCGTCGAGACGGAGGCGCGGCCAGGCCTCGGCTGGATTCCGCGGATCGAACTCGAGAACCTCGTCGATGTCGACTCGGCAGCCCTGTTCCTCGGCCTCGAGCCCGACGGCGCCCGGTTCGCAATCCCGGTTCCGGAGACAGTCCGAGACGACGACCTCGGCCCTGCCGCGGCATCGTTCCGGGGCGTCCGTGAAGTGGCGCCACTCCTCACCGTCCCGGATGCGTCGGTCCTGGCACTGGGTCGGTCTCTCACGGCCTGGCACGCGATGCACCGTTACTGCTCGAAGTGCGGTGCCCCGGCGGCGACGGACGAGGCCGGCCACGCCCGACGCTGCACCAACGGCGCCTGTGACACGGTCCAGTTTCCGCGCACCGATCCCGTCGTGATCATGCTCATCCACCGTGAAGGACTCTGCCTTCGGGGTCGCGCGATCCGGGCCCGCAGGTATCCTCCGGGTCTGCATTCCTGCCTGGCCGGATACGTGGAACCGGGGGAGTCGATCGAGGAGGCGGTGCGCCGGGAGACGTGGGAGGAAGCCGGATTGCGGGTCGGCCGCGTCCGATATCATTCATCCCAGCCGTGGCCGTTTCCGTCGACGTTGATGATCGGCTGCTTCGCGGAGGCTCTTCCTGGAGAGCCGCGGATCGACAGCAGCGAGCTGGAGAGCGTCCGGTGGTTCACCATGATGGAACTCCGGGAGGCCGTGGAGCGTTGGGACGAAGCCGGGGCACTCAGGGTACCTCCACCCCTCACGATCGCTCACCAGCTGGCCCGGGCCTGGCTGGCAGAGCACTCCGGTTGAGCCGGACCCTACTCGAACGACGAAAGCCGCATGGAAGAGAGAGTCGTAGCTCCACACGCATCTACGCCCGCCGCCACCGCGCTCACCGGCGGAGGCCTCGGCTTCATGCCGTCGGACCTCCTCGAGCAGACGTGCAAGCGGGTTGGAGTCGCGGCCCTGGTCTTCGCCGCGATCTGGGCTTGGGTGCTCGTCATGAACAATGTCGTATGGCGGCTGTTCGACACGGTACCGGACCACGTAGGTGAATGGGGAGCTTTCTCCAACCCGATCGCGTTCATCGGTCTCATGATCTCGCTCGGAATGGTGTTCATCGCCGGACGGCTGCATCACGAGCCCGAGAAGTTGCTCGACGTCGGCCTGGGTTTCGAAGTCGCTACCGCGGCGCTGGTGGGAGCAGTGAACTGGTGGGTCGCCGTCCCGAGCGGCATGGGCGTCTCGTGGATCTGCGTCATCATCATCTTCTATCCGGCGATCGTGCCGGCCAGCATTCGCAAGATTCTGATCGCATCCGTAATCGCCGCGAGCATGGACCCGCTGTGGTACCTCGTCGGCGTCCTGCGTGGCGTCGAGTACGGGCTGAGCGGCTACGAGTTGTTGTGGTCGTTCATGCCGAACTACGTCTGCGCCTTCCTGGCGGTGGTGCCGGCAAAAGTGATTCGGGGGCTGGGACGTCGGGTGTCTCGGGCTCGTGAACTGGGGGCGTACCGGGTCGGGAATCTCCTCGGACAGGGGGGCATGGGCGACGTATACCGCGCCGACCACCGCCTCCTGGCGCGCCCGGCCGCCATCAAGCTGATCCGGCCCGAGGTGCTGGGCGATACCGACGGTTCGAGATCCGTCGTCGTCGAGCGTTTCAGAAGGGAGGCTCACGCCGCTGCAAACCTCCGATCACCGCACACCATCGAGTTGTACGATTTCGGGGTGAGCGACGACGGGAACCTGTACTACGTGATGGAACTGCTCGAGGGCCTCAACCTCCAGCAGTTGGTGGACCGATTCGGACCGATGCCACCCGCCCGGGTGGTTCACCTCCTGAAGCAGGCCTGCCTGTCGCTCGGAGAGGCGCATGAACGAGGCCTCGTGCACCGTGACATCAAGCCCTCGAATCTGGTCGCCTGTCGGATGGGTCTCGCCGTTGACTTCGTCAAGGTCCTCGACTTCGGGCTCGTCAAGATGGCTTCGGAACAGGGAACCGAGGCGGCCAACCTCACGTCGCCGAACGTGACCACGGGAACACCGGCGTACATGCCGCCGGAAATCGCTCTCGGGAATCGGCCGATCGACGGACGTGCCGACCTGTACGCGCTGGGATGCGTCGCCTACTGGCTCCTGACCGGGCGCACGCCGTTCGAGGCGCCGACTGCAGTGGCGATGCTCATGCAACAGGTACAGGAGGAGGCGCGGCCACCATCGGAAGGGTCCGAACTCGCCATACCTCCTGAACTGGACCGGCTCGTGCTCGACTGCCTGTCGAAAGATCCGGATGACCGGCCGGCGAACGCCGGCGCCCTGTATCGACGCCTGGCCGAGTGCCCCATGTCCGACCCCTGGGACCGCGATCGGGCCGTTGGATGGTGGGACCTGCATCTGAGCGACCTGGATCTCGACCCGGGTCCCGAT
>JAMJQV010000216.1 GCA_023554435.1 Gemmatimonadota bacterium
GAACGCCGCGAGCTCTACGCGACCCAGGACCGATACGAACACCCCGACTGGAAGTTCATCGGAACGGAGAGCAGCGTGGTGAGGGGCACCCGAGGTGAGTACATGCTGCCCGACGACTCGATGAAGGTCAGACCGTTCTACACCGCGACCATGATCCGTCCCGAGCAACTGTGGAAGTTCGTGTCCATGAACGACTGGTTCATCGGGGACTTCATGTGGACCGGCGTCGACTACCTGGGTGAGGCGCGCTGGCCGAGGAAGAACTCCACCTCCGGCGTGCTCGATCTCGTGGGCTTCCCGGACGACGGGTACTTCTTCTACAAGAGCCAGTGGACCGACGAGCCGATGATCCACCTGTTCCCGCACTGGAACTGGGAGGGACACGAGGGACGGTTCATTCCCGTCCTCGCCTACACCAATGTCGACGCCGTCGAACTGTACCTGAACGACCGCTTCATCGGGGAGAAGCGTGTCGAGTTCCCGCGCCAGGGCACGACGGGCAGCTGGAACGGCTACACGCAGCCGCGGGTGTTCCCCACCACCGCGGACCTGCACATGCCATGGGACGTCCCGTACGAGCCCGGCATCCTGCGGGCCGTAGGCAAGGTGAACGATGAGGTCGTCGTCACGCAGGAGGTCCGGACCGCGGGAGAGGCCGTGGCGCTGCGGGTGCGGGTGGACCGGTCTTCGATCCATTCGGAGATCCGGGATGTGGCCCACGTAGAGGTAGAAGTGGTGGACGCCGACGGAGTGGTGGTGCCTTCCTCCGACCACCGGGTCCGATTCACGGTCGAGGGACCGGCCCGTCTCCTGGCCGTCGGCAACGGCAATCCCACCGACTACAGCTCCTACCAGGCGTCGGAGCGCCGTGCGTTCCACGGACTGCTGCTGGGCATGATTCAGAGCACGGACGAGGTGGGACAGGTGCGGATTGCGGCGCGAGCGGATGGACTGGAATCGGCGTCCGTCGGCATCACCGTGGTGCCCGGCGAGGGACCGCCGCGGCTGGACTGAGGATCGCCCACCCACCACGACGAAGCGCCCGGTCCGAAGACCGGGCGCTCGTGTCAGAACGATCTGAACGCCCCCCGCGAGGAGAGGCGAACCGTCAGCTGCCCGGAGCCGGAGGCATTTCCCCGCTTGGGCCGAAGTTCCAGATGTCCCGGTAGATCTTCCACCCGTCGGCGGTCTTCTTGAGGGCGTTCATCCAGCGCCCGCTGAACTCGACCGCCGTCCCATCTTCAGCGGTTCCCGTGAGCTTGAACCAGCCCCACTGTGACCCGACCTTGCCGTCGATCATTCCGGCCCACGCCCGCAACTCGATGCTCACGCCGGCGTAGTTATCGATATCCGCGGCGATCGCTTCCCGACCCTGCTGGATATCGCCCAAAGGCGGGATGCGCCTCGCGTCCTCCGTATAGTGGGAGGCGACAGCCGCGCCGTCACCCGCGTTGAAGGCCTCCGCCCAGCTGGGGATGAGATCCGCGAGTTCATCGGGCACCTGCGCCTGCGCCGGCTGAGACCATGCTCCGACGAGCAACAGAGAGAGTGCAGCGAGAAGTGTCCTGCGCATAGAACGAGCCTCCTGATTGTGGCAGTCGCGCCTTTGAGAGTGTACGCCACGGAAATCAATTCGTCGGAGAGAGTCAACCTGCTGGCCCCGCTCCCGAGAAAGAACGACATTCTCTGTCTGCCCGACGTCAAGGAGAGACAATGAGATATCCCGGCGCGCGCCCCCTGGCCTTCACCGCCCTCTTGCTGATCGTCGCCTGTGCGACGGAGACCCCCGAACCCGCCGAACCCATCGCCGACGCCATGGCGGTGCCCGCCTGGTCCAAGGACGTCGTGTGGTACCAGGTCTTCGTGGAGCGTTTCCGCAACGGCGATCCTTCGAACGACCCCACCCTGGACGATATGGCGGGGTCATGGCCCGGAATACGACCCGACGGCTGGGAGCCCACACCGTGGACGCAGGACTGGTACCGGCAGGAAGACTGGGCCGAGGCCACGGGCGAGCCGTTCTACTATACGGCTCAGCTGCGCCGGTACGGCGGAGACCTCCAGGGGGTCATCGATCAGCTTGACTACCTGCAGGAACTGGGCGTGACGGCCCTGTTCCTGAATCCGATCAACGACGCGCCCTCTCTGCACAAGTACGACGCCCGCAATTACCGGCACATCGATCGCAACTTTGGTCCGGATCCGGACGGTGATGCTGCGATCATGGAGGCCGAAGACCCGGCCGATCCGGCGACCTGGGTGTGGAC
>JAMJQV010000217.1 GCA_023554435.1 Gemmatimonadota bacterium
TTGCCCGGCGAGGGCGAGCCAGCGCGATCCGAGGCCACGCCCGAGGCGGAGCGCCTGGAGCGCTTGCTGCGCCGGAAGATCGGCGCACTCGAAAAGAGACGGGCCGCTCTCCTTCGGGAACTCGACGGCGAGTCTGCGGACCACCTGCGGGAGCTCGGCAACCTGCTGCTGGCGCGAAAAGGGGATGTCCCCAGGGGCGCGACCAGCGCCTCGTTGCTGGGTTTCGCAGGAGAGGTTGTCGAGATCGCTCTCGACCCACGGCTCGATGCCATCCGGAACGCCGACCGGCTGTACGATCAGGCCCGCCGAAGGGAGCGGGCCACTCGTGCCATTCCCGATCGCGTGAAGCGTACTGACGCCCGAATCGCCCTCATCCGGGACGGACTGGAGGCTCTGCTCTCGGAGGGCGCGACGGACGAGGTGTGGGACCTGGTCGGCGGGCGAAGGGAAGAGCCCGGGGCGTCGCGCGGCACCGGGCGCCCGGTAGCCGACGAGACTCTGCCCTACCGGCGGTACCGGTCCTCGGGAGGTCTCGAGATCCGCGTCGGCCGGTCCTCGCGCACCAACGATGCCCTCACGTTCCATCACTCCGCACCCGATGATATCTGGTTGCACGCGAGCCAGGCGCCGGGTGCGCACGTGATCCTCCGGTGGCAGAACCGCGACCAGAATCCGCCGCTCGCGGACCTGACGGAGGCTGCCGCGCTGGCGGCACTTCACAGTGAGGCTCGCCACAGCGGCATGGTGGCGGTGGATTGGACCCGGCGGAAGTACGTGCGAAAGCCTCGCAAGGCTGCCGCCGGCGCGGTCATCCCCGAACGGGTGTCGACGATCTTCGTCGAGCCAGACCCCGCCGTCGCGGCACGGCTGTCCGTGGACGACTAGAACGGAGAAGCCCGCCATCCGGCTGGATGGCGGGTCTCCCATCAGCTTCACTGACCAGGACCGGACTGGCTTCCCGGTTCAGTCCGTCGTCGGCGCCTCGACCGGCTTGCGCGGCATCATCTCATCGCGCATGGCCAGGTGATACGCGGTAGCCGCTACCACCACCGCCGCCTGTTTCAGATCGTCGATCATCAGGCGCTCGAACGTGTCGGCAGCCGTATGGTGGGTATGGGTCCCGTACTCGATGGGATCCTGGATGAAGTTGAAGCCGGGGATGTTCTCGGCGTCGAACGCCAGGTGATCCGTCCCGCCGGTGTTGCCGTGCTTGACCGCCACGACACCCAGGTCGCGGAACGGCCACAGGATCTGCTCGAAGACCGGGAGCGCCGCCTCGTTGCTCTGGTCCCAGATCCCGCGAATCCGGCCGGTGCCGTTATCCACGTTGAGATAGGCCGACACCTTCGCGTGCAGGTCCGGGTGATTCGCCACCCAGCCCCTCGATCCCAGCAGACCCTGCTCCTCGCCGGCCCACAGCGCGATGCGGATCGTCCGCCGGGGCTGCAGGTCGAGCGCCTTCAGGATTCGCATGGCCTCCATCATCACGACCGTGCCCGAACCGTCGTCGGTCGCGCCGGTACCGTAGTGCCACGAGTCGAGATGGGCGCCGATCATCACGTACTCATCCGCCAGGTCCGACCCGGGGATGTCGCCGAGCGTGTTGTAGGACTGCAGGTCGTCCGAGTAGAACTGATTCTGCACGTCGATCTCCAGCTCGACCGGAATGCCTCTCTTCACGTTCCGGTAGATCTGGTTGTACTGCTCACCCGACACGTTGAGTTCGGGGGGAGGCTCGGGGTTCGCCGGATCGCGACCCGCCCCGCTTCCGCCTCCGCGCACCAGCATGTACTCCCGCGAGGACGGCACGAGCATGCCGGCGATCCCTTCGCCAAGCAGGAACTCGCTCATGGCCTGGCGCACTTCCCTCATGCGCCTCCACTCGGCGATCCGGCGGGCCCTCTCCTCATCATCCATCTGGGGTCGGCCTTCGCGCTCCTCGGCCGGCTCGAGCAGATCCTCCAGCGGGGTCCGCAGAGGCCTGGGGTCCCAATCCGGACTCATCTGGACCTCGGGACGAGCCAGAATCCAGGCACCGGCAAGCGTTCCCCGGTACGCCTCGAGGTCTTCTACCGATTCGGCCTCGATGATGACGGCCGGTCCCGTCACCATGCCCGGCGTGCTCCCGGTCCAGCCCGACGGCTGGGCCACGAGGGGCTGGGCATAGGGAGTGAGGATGCGGCCGCTGTAGGAGACCATTTCCCAACCACGCCCGAACTCGCCCCACGGCTCGATCTGAACGTTGTCCAGACCCCACTCGTTGAGCATCTCGGCCGTCCACTCGTTGGCCCGGGTCATGCCGGGAGAGTTGGTGAGCCGGGGACCGATCACATCGGTCAGATACCCCGCCAGTTCCTCTATCTGTGAGTTCTCGAGACCCTCGACCCGGATGGCCTCGACGGCATCCATATCGACGATCTCCTGCGCCATCTGTGCAGGCGCGGCCGGCGCCAGGGCAAGAACGGCCGCGCTCGCGGCGAACATACGGACCATGCGTCGCATCACGAACTGCCTCCATTGTGCGGTAGCGGCGTGGGACTGACCTCCGACCGGCCGCCCGCCGGATCCGGAGAGGCGGACGTCTCTCCGCCGTGCTCTACTGATAGCATGAATGCGCGGCATGCCGAAAACGTTTAGAGGGGGCGCGGCCCCCGGCCTCAGTGGACGAGCACCAGGCGTCCCGAGCGGTTCTCGTCACCCAGTCGGAGCACATATAGATAGGCGCCGGACGCCGCCTCCAGGCCATCGGCCAGGAGGCCGTCCCAGGTGATCCGAGGCAGAGCCCCGCCAGGCGTGAGCACCTGGCTCTGCCGAACCAGGCGCCGCCCGGCCACATCGTACACCTCGAACACGAGGGCCAGACCGTCCTCACGCGCTGACTCGGGGACGCTGTACGGGAAGTTCATGACCCGACCGGAGCCCGTTCGAAGAGGGTTGGGAAACGGTGGTTCGATCTCGAAACGGGCGTCGGGTCCTGGCGGCTCGATCGGCTCGTCGCGCAACTCCCGTAACCGCGCCGCTGCCTGTGCCTCGGACTGAGCCGCCAGCAACCAGAATCGGAGGGTGTGCGATTCCCCGGCAGCGAGATCGAAGGGCCCTGTGCTGAGAAGTGCCGCGCGGTCGATCGCCGTCGAGAATCCGGGGAGGCCGCTGGCGTCCGCTCCCGTAACCAGATCCAGCTTGTCCGCTTCCTCGAAGGTGCTCCACAGGACCCCGCTGTCCGGCTCGTACGCACCGCCCGGAGCCGGGGTACCCAGGGGAACCGAGGTCCGGCCCACCACGACACCCTCCGACGCCAGGACCGTAATGGCACCTCCACCGTCCCGAGACTCGGCCACCAGCGCCTCCATCTCGGAAGACCAACGCACCGTTTCACCTCCGTCCAGATCCCAATCCGCCAGGAAGGCGGGCGTGGCATCCGCGATCCGGCCTCCCGACAGGTTGCGCACGGTGGCGACCACGGTGAGGGCTCCGACCCCGCCAGCCTCGCTCACCTGGCTGACGGCTCTCACCTCGAGGCCGAGGGGACGCAGCGCTTCCTGGTCATCGAAACGGTACTCGGCACGCATCGGCTCGACATCCGTCTCAGACCGGGTCGGCGCCCAGTCCGTCTCGATCGCCGGCGCCGAGGCCTTCAGATCAGCCCTCCCGAGAGTCGTAGTATAGAAGCCATCCGAGAGGCGGCCGGAGCCGGCCACCGCGATCCCTCCTCCGGTCAGCAGCTCCGTACCCTGCCACTCGAAACCGCGGAAGGCAGCCACACGGCCGAAGCGGCCGAAGTCGTTTCCGCCCGCAGCCAGGTCGCCGACCTCGAGGATCCATCCTCCGAACAGGTTCGGGGGGCCGCTGATCAGTGTTCGGGACAGGACGATTCCGCCCGACGGGTCGGTCACCGCGACACGCACCGTTCGCGTGCCTGACTCCGGGTCGATCGCCAAACCGAATCGCTCGATCGCACCGGGGGCCAGGTAAGGCAGATCCCGGGCCACGGGAGGGCGGCCTTCCGGAATCACCCACACTTCGCCCCCTGCCCACGGGGCGGATCCACGGTTCCCGACGCTGACGTACAGGCTGTCCCGCGTCCGCCGGAGGAGCGAAGCCTGGAGCATTCCGCCCGCGAACGCAGCGTTGGCGCGCTGCACGGCGGCTGGCACGTTCAACAACCCGTACCCGGAGTCGTTGTCGGGGCCACCGGGGCCCAGGTCATCGGCCGTATCGAGCAGAATTCGCTTGGCTTCCTCGGGACTCGCCGACGGCCGCAGTTGAAGCACCAGGGCCAGTGCACCCGATACCTGCGCTACCGAGAACGAAGTCCCCGTCACCGCGAAACCGGTCAGACGCGCCGCCGAGCTGCCGGCCGCCCTGACCTCGGGGACCTGCCCGGGAGCCACCAGCTCCGGCTTCACCCCACCGCCGCATTGTGAAGGCCCGCGGCCACTGTAGTTGGCCACGGCGAGGTTGCCGGGAACGCCCGTGGTCGCACCCACCGCCATGCTGCGAAGATCCGGGTCATCCCGTGCGCCGGGCGGCGTGACCGACCCTGGAGCGGGGCCCAGGTTTCCGGACGAGAAGAGCACGGCGATACCGGCGGCTTCCGCTGCGTCGATCGCATCGTAGATGATGTCGTTGCAGGCGTCGAAGTCCACCCCGCCGGGGAAGACGCCCCAGCTGTTGTTGATCACGTCGGGGGCATCCTGCGTCGCCGGATTGCCGTCCGGATCCAGGGCCCATTGGTATGCCTGGAGCAGCACCGAGCGCCTCGTATAGTCCAGGCCACCGAAACGTTCGAATACACGCGCCGCGATCCACTCCGCACCGGGCGCCGGACCGGTCACCACGTCGACCGGAGAGGAAGCGACGATCACCGAGCCGTCGGGAAACTTCAGGCTGTCCCCGGTGGCAAGCGCTCCGACCGACGAAACCGCCACCTGCGTGCCGTGGCCGATCAGATCCTGGGGGGTCGAAGCACGCGTGAAAGGATCGAACCAGGCGGCCCGGATCTCCGAGCTGCGGCCCCTCCAGCGTGACGATACCATCGCATTGGAGCCATCCACGCCGGAATCGAAGAAGGCGATGGTCGTCCCCGCGCCCGTGACACCCTGATCCCACACCGCATCCGCACCGATCGTCTGCATCGCCTGTGAGGTGAAGCTCGGATCCGCGATCGCCCCGGCCAGCGGCGACAGCGTCACGGGAAGCCTCTCGTCGAGGTAGATCCGGACCACCGAAGGATCGGCGGCCAGGGCCGCCACCGCTGCCGGGGTCGCGTCGGCCATCACTGCGGGGACGACCCACAGGCGCTCGCGGACCCGGAGCTGCGATCCCAGCCGACGTTCGGTCGAGTCCAGCCGAACCAGGGCGTTTGCCGAGCGAACCTGAAGACGCCGCACGTGGTCCAGCGGGGCCGCGGGACTCGGTGCCGGCGCGGCATACTGAATGATGATGGACAGGGTATCGGTCGAGACGGCTCGCTGGAGGGCGGCGCCCAGGGCCGGAGCCACGGGATCACGAGTCGGGCCGACCTCCTGCCCACTCAGGATTGCGGGCATTACGGCCGCGGCCAGGGCGATGCCGCTCAGGCCCGTTGCCACCCCCCGGCAGGCATCACACAGGGCCCGGCGAATTCTCTCGAACGAACCTCTGGTCATGGTCCTCCGCGATGGACTCCAGTGTCACTCCCGATCCGGACGGCGAAGAACATATCCGCGGTGTTCAAGGAATCCAACCTCGACCGCCTTGCGTTTCGGTTCCTGTTCGGGTAGCTTGATTTCGGTTTCCGTTCGGTTCCCACTCGGCCGGCAGGAGAAGACAGGTCATGGCTCTGACGCGACGGCAGAAGGAAATCCTGGACTTCATCGAGAGCTTTCTCGACACGCGAGGGTACTCGCCGAGCTTCGAGGAAATCGCCGGCTTCTTCCAGTATCGATCCCTGGCCACCGTTCACGAGCACCTCTCGAACCTCGAGGCCAAGGGGTACATCCGGAAGAGCTACAACGAGAGCCGATCGATCGAGCTGGCACGTACCGAAATGCGGCTCGCGGCCGTGGATCTCCCGCTTCTCGGAACGGTAGCCGCGGGAGAGCCGATCGAGGCGGTCGCCGAAAAGGAAGCGATCGCGGTCCCGGAGGACATGGTCTCCGGCCCCGTGGCTCATTACGTACTGCGGGTGCGTGGCGACTCGATGATAGAGGAGCAGATCCGTGATGGCGATTACGTGATCGTCCGAGCGCGCGACACGGCGAGCAACGGCGAGATGGTGATCGCTCTTATCGATGGGGAGAACGCCACGGTCAAGAAGTTCTATCGGGAGACCGGTGGACTCGTTCGGCTTCAGCCCGCGAACCCTGACCTGGAGCCCATGTACTTCCAGGCTGAGCGGGTGACGGTTCAGGGTGTCGTCGTCGGCGTCATCCGGAAGTACTAACGTGTCCGCGCCGGTTTGGGGCACCCCGACGCAGTCCGAGGACGGAACAGAAGTCGGTGTGCGCCCCCCGCGGCAGGCGTTCCTGGTCGGGTGCCGCAATCACGGAGTATCGACGATCTGGTTCCTCCGCCCCACGGCCCCACCGGTACCCGGACCCTGGGACGTGGCGGTCCTTCTGCGCGAGGCCTGAGCACCCGTCTTCTGCCCGTGGCTTGGGGCGCGTTGACACCCGTTTCGCCTCCCCGGTAGCTTCCCGCCGTGCACTCCGCGGATGGAACGCGCTATCGCGCCACGGTTCACTACGACGGCTCTGCCTTCGCTGGTTGGCAGGTGCAGCCTCACGTGCGCACGGTCCAGGGAGATGTCGAGGCCGCCCTTCGAAGACTCGACATCTCGGGGCGAGTGCATGGGGCCGGACGGACGGATGCGGGCGTGCACGCCGCCGGCCAGGAGCTTGCCTTCGATGCTCCCCCGAGCTGGACCGCGACTGAGCTTTCTCGCGCCCTGAACTCACTGCTCCCGAGCGACGTATGGATTGAGAGTCTGAAGGAGACCGTCCCCGACTTCCACCCTCGCTTCCATGCTACCGGACGGCGCTACGAATACTACCTGGCGCCGGGGCCGACCGGCCGAGCCCCACACCGTCGGCGTGGCACGTCGTGGATCGCGAAGACACCGGACCTTGAGGCGCTCAGGGCCGGGACCCGACCCATCCTCGGAAGGCACTCCTTCGAGCGATTCGCGAAGTCGGGGCAACCTGTCGTAGGGACGGTTTGCACCGTAGAGAAGGCCGAGTGGCTGCGGACGCCGCTGGGTGATTTCCGCTTCACGATCGTGGCGGATCGATTCCTCCATCACATGGTACGATACCTCGTCGCCACGATGGTGGAGCAAAGCGCGGGCTTACGGCCGCAAGACGACATCGGCCGTGTGATGGCGGGATCGGAGGATGTGCGGCCACCCGGTCCAGCGGAAGCCTGTGGGCTGTATCTGACAGGCGTCCGATATCGAATGGGATGGAATCGCTCGCCCGGCGTGCCAGGCCTATGGCCGATTCCCGCCAACGCCGATGCCGGCGGGCGACGTTTCACGGACCGTGACCCGATGAAGGAAGAGTAGAGCGTTGAACCGACGTGACTGGCGGATCTGGATTCCGGCGCTCCTGGTCGTGGCCTTCCCGGCGGGCCTCCTTCTCGGTTCCCGCGTGGGCGGCGAGTCCGGGACGCCCGAGCCGGCGGCTGTTTCCGAGTCGTCCCAATCCGACGTCCTCGAACCCTCCATCGTTCGGACCTCCGGGCCCGGAGAGGTGCTCGCCACACCGGTGCGCGCCGCCACCCCCGCCGCCCCACCACAGGAGCAGACGGTCAGCCGTCGCTACACGCCGGTCGTCGAGGCCGCCCGCATGGTCGCGCCCTCCGTGGTCAGCATCAGCATTCTCCGGGTTGGCCGATCAGGTCCCCGCAGCCTTTTCGAGGACTTCTTCGGCAGGACGGCTCCGCAGTCCCGTCTGCGAAGATCGTATGGGTCGGGATTCGCCATCAACGACTTCGGCTTCCTGATTACCAACGAGCATGTGGTCCGGGGCGCAGACTCGATCGTCGTAACCGACTCGCAGGGACGTGTCCACCCCGCCACGATTGTCGGGGCCGACGAACTGACCGACATCGCGGTTCTAAGGATCGAGAGCGGACGAGTGCCGCCTGCCCCGCTCGGAACCTCGTCCGACCTGATGGTCGGCGAGCCGGCCATCGCCATCGGGAACCCCTTCGGCTACCTGCTGGCGAATGCCGAGGCAACGGTCACCGCGGGAGTGATCTCGGGAGTGGGACGCGACATTCGCTCGGCGGACGAGCGTCAGACGCTCCTTGCCGACATGATCCAGACGGACGCGTCGATCAATCCCGGCAATTCGGGGGGGCCGCTGGTCAACGCCGACGGGCGCGTCATCGGGGTGAACTCCTCGATCTTCTCGCGCTCGGGGGGCTCGGAAGGCCTCGGATTCGCGATACCGATCGACCGGGCTCTGCGGATCGTGGACGAGCTGCGGGACTTTGGCCGCATCCGGCGCCCCTTCGTGGGCGTGGACCCGATGGCGGTCGAGTCCGACACCCTGCTCTTCTCCGAGACGCTGATCCGTCGCGTGGCGCCTCGATCTGCAGCCGCCGAACAGGGCCTGGAACCCGGTGACGTTCTCGTCGCCATCGGCGGGCGCCCGGTCGCGAGCCCCCTCGACTGGGAAGTGGGCCTGCTGGACGCCGGGGTGGGGACTGAGGTCGACGTGGTCTATCGACGCGACGGAAGAGATCGCCAAGCCCGGCTGCTCATCGAAGAGTTGCCATCGGAATCGGCCGAGCGGCTCCAGGTGCTCGCCGGACTGGAACTCATCACGCTCGACCCTCAGATCGCGGTCGAACGCCGACTCGAAGTCGACCAGGGGGCCATGATCACGCAAATATCGCAGCGCAACGCTGCCTACACGGGAATGCGCGAGGGCGATGTGATCCTGGAAATCAATCGCCGGAGGGTGGGCTCGGCCGAGGACGTGGCCGACCTCTTCCAGTATTACTCAGGACGTGGTAGCATCCGAGTCAGCATCTACCGGAGCGGTAATACGTACATCACCACCTTCTACGTACAGTGATTTGTCAGCCACAAAGAACCGTTACCCGCATCCGCTGATCGAACGCTACGCGTCAGCGGAGATGGCCGATGTCTTTTCGCCTGCCCGACAGGCCCGCACCTGGCGGGACCTGTGGATCGCCCTTGCCGAGACCGAGCGCGACCTGGGTGTCGATGTCCCCGAGGCGGCCATCGAGGCCATGCGCAGCGCCCGTGACGAGGTCGACCTCGCGCGCGTCGCCGAGCTGGAGGCAGACCTCCGCCACGATGTAATGGCACACGTGCACCACTTCGGTGAACTCGCTCCGGGCGCCAAGGCCTATATCCACCTGGGGGCCACCAGTTGTTTCGTGACCGACAATGCCGGGCTCATACAGCTTCGGCAGGGCCTGGAGATCGTGCGCTCCCGCCTGGTCGCCGCTATCGCAGCGCTGGCGGGCTTCGCCGATCAGTGGAAGGACCTTCCCACCCTCGGATACACGCACTGGCAGCCGGCCCAGCCGACTACCGTCGGGAAGCGGGCCACGCTGTGGCTGCAGGACTTACTGCTGGATCTCGAGCAGGTCGACGCCGTGCTCGCAGAGCTGCGTTTCCGCGGGGCGCGGGGCACCACGGGGACTGAAGACTCCTTCCTCGAATTGCTTGGCGACGGAGCCAAAGTCGATGCCCTGAATGATCGACTGGCGGCCCGTTTCGGCTTCCCGGGGACGTACGACGTGGTTGGGCAGACCTACCCGCGGAAGGTCGACCATCGTGTGCTGGCGGTCCTGGCGGGAATCGGCGCCAGCACCGCGAAGTTCGGGGGAGATGTCAGGCTGCTGCAGAGCTTCGGTGAGATCGAGGAGCCGTTCGGGAGTCGCCAGGTCGGATCGTCCGCGATGCCGTACAAACGGAATCCAATGCGGTCTGAACGCATTTGCTCTCTCGCGCGCCACCTCTGCGCCCTCGAGATCGACGCGTCATGGACGGCCTCGGTGCAGGGGCTCGAGCGAACACTCGACGATTCCGCGAACCGCCGCATCGCCATCTCGGACGCGTTCCTGTGCGCCGACGCCATTCTGCAGATCGTGAGCAACGTGGCCTCGGGCCTCGTGGTTCACGAGGCAGTGATCGGCGCCAGGCTGGCGAAGTCACTTCCCTTCCTCGTCGTGGAGCGGGTGCTCATCGCGGGAGTCGCCAAGGGCGGCGACCGGCAGGACCTGCACGAGGGGCTTCGCCGGCACGCCATGGACGCCCGCACCCGTATCGACAATGGGGCGTCCGACAATGACTTCTTCGAGAGAGTGGCGAGAGACGAGGCGATCGATCTCACGATGACGGAACTGGAGGCACTGGCCGATCCAACCGCACTGGTTGGGCGGGCGCCGGCGCAGGTGGACCGTCTGCTCCACGGCCGGGTGGATGCCGTGCTGGCGGCCGCGAAGCCTGAGGAGCTTGGCCCCACCGAGCTACGCGTGTGATCGGACCGAGAGAAACCTGGAAAGAAATGGAGTGACACGAATGTCGGCGGTTGAGCGCAGCGACCTCCCGTTTCCCCTTGTCCGGCAGGGCAAGGTCCGGGAGATGTACGACCTGGATGATCACCTGCTCCTGGTGGCCAGCGATCGGATCAGCGCATTCGACTGCGTGATCCCGCAGCCGATTCCGGACAAGGGAGCCGTCCTGACGCAGATGTCAGACTACTGGTTCAGTCGCACGGGCCACCTGGTGAAGAACCACTGCCTGGCCGCCGACCCGGACGAGATCATCGAACTCGAGCCGAGACTCGCGGATACGCGCGACCGGTGGGCGGGTCGTGGGATGCTGGTGATGCGTGCCGATCCGTTCCCTGTCGAATGCGTGGTCCGCGGCTTCATCACGGGGTCGGCGTGGAAAGAGTATTGTTCCACCGGCACTCTGGCGGGCGAGCCGCTGCCCGAGGGGCTGATCGAGGCCCAGCAGCTGGAGGAGCCGATATTCTCGCCCGCGACCAAGGCCGAAGAGGGTCACGACGAGAATATCACCTTCGCGCAGGTGCGAGGGATCCTCGGCAGCAAGGTGGCCGAGTTCCTGAAGGAAACGAGCCTGAATCTGTACCGTTTCGCGCGCGACCACGCCCGGCGCAACGGAATCATCATCGCGGACACCAAGTTCGAGTTCGGAATCTCACCGATGGGAGAGTTTCTCCTGATCGACGAGGCGCTCACACCGGACTCTTCACGGTTCTGGCCCGAGAGCGAGTACGAGCCCGGACGAACTCCCCCTTCGTTGGACAAGCAACCCGTGCGTGACTACCTGGAAGAGCGCGTTCAGGCCGGCGAATGGGATCGGCAGCCGCCGGCCCCCAACCTGCCTGAATCCGTGGTATCAGAGACGACGGAGAGGTACAGGGAAGCGTTCCAGCGCATCACTTCCGAGCCTCTGCCGGAGTTCTGATGTCGGCCCACCCTCGCAAACACTTGCCCACCTGGCGTGACGATGACCGGCTGCGTGACGAGTGCGGCATCTTCGCGATCAGCGGACATGACAGGGCTGCGGAGCTTACATTTCTCGGCCTCTATTCCCTGCAGCACCGCGGGCAGGAGTCCGCCGGGATCGTAACGATCGACGCCGACGGGGCCGCCCGGTCGCACAAGGGGATGGGACACGTCAACGAGGCCTTCGACGATGCCGTTCTTGCCGGCCTCCCGGGGGACCTGGCGATCGGCCACGTGCGATATTCTACTGCCGGCAGCTCGAGCCTCAGGAACGCCCAGCCGGTCCTCGTCAACTATCGCCATGGCAGCATGGCCCTTGCGCACAACGGAACGCTCACGAACGCGGGTGAGCTCAGCGACCGGTTGACCAACGAAGGGGCGATTTTCCAGACGGAGAGCGATTCTGAGGTGGTCATCCACCTGATCGCCCGATCGCGAAGGGACGTCCCGGATCACCAGGTGGACGACGCGCTATCGCAGATCGTGGGAGCGTTCTCGCTGATCCTCACGGTGGGTCGCACGCTGTATGTGGCCCGGGACGCTCGCGGCTTCCGGCCGCTGGTACTCGGTCGCCTGGGCGACGCGGTCGTGGTCGCGTCCGAGACCTGCGCTCTCGACATCATTGGCGCCGAATACGAGCGGGACGTTCAGCCGGGCGAAGTCTTGCGGATCGAGGACGGGGTGATCCAGAGACTTCGCCCCCTCGAACCTGCCGCACCGTCACCCTGCCTGTTTGAGCTGGTCTACTTCGCGCGGCCGGATTCCCGCATCTGGGGCTGCAGCGTCGACCGGGCCCGGCGAGCGTTCGGCCGACAGCTGGCCCGGGAGCACCCGGCCGAGGCGGATTGTGTGTTCGCCGTGCCCGATTCGTCCAACTCGGCGGCGCTCGGTTTCTCGGAGGAGTCCGGGCTGCCGTTCGAGCTGGCATTGATCCGGAATCACTACGTCGGACGCACCTTCATCCATCCGGGCCAGGCGGGACGCGACTTCCGGGTCAGGGTCAAGTACAATCCCGTGGCCGAGCTCATCCAGGGACGCAAGGTCGTCGTCATCGACGATTCGCTGGTTCGCGGCACGACGAGCCGTGGCCTGGTGAGTCTGCTCAGAGAGGCCGGCGCCCGGGAAATCCACTTCCGCGTCGCCTCGCCTCCGATCATCTCACCCTGTTACTACGGCATCGACATGCCCACGCGAGAAGAGCTGATCGGCTCGACCCACACGGTCGAAGAGATCCGGAAGCACCTCGGCGTCGAGTCGCTGGGCTACCTGTCTCTCGAGGGCATGCATGCGATGGTCGAGGAATACGGCCCCTTCTGTGACGCGTGCTGGACGGGAGACTATCCCGCCCCGCTCGTGGACCTGGAGAACGGAGCCGTCGTCGCAAATCGAACACCCTGAGGTTGTTGTACTTCTGAATATCCATTCTTACCTGCAGCGAGACGACTACCCATGAAACACGTTTACTTCTTCTCCAAGGGTCACACCGACGGGGATCGTGATATGCGGGACCTGCTTGGCGGCAAGGGCGCCAACCTGGCCGAGATGACGCGACTCGGGGTCCCCGTGCCTCCTGGCTTCACGATCACTACAGAGGTATGCCGCCACCACCTGATCGCCGACCATCTGCCCGACGGGGCGGAGGAAGAGGTCACGAAGGCGATCAAGAGGTTGGAGCGGCTCACCAACAAGGAATTCGGGGGAGAGGACGACCCGTTGCTGGTATCCGTTCGTTCCGGCGGGGCGGTCTCCATGCCGGGGATGATGGACACCATCCTCAATCTGGGTCTCAACGACAGGACGGTGGAGGCGCTGGCACGAATCTCCGGCAACGAGTGCTTCGCCTACGACAGCTACCGGCGGTTTCTCCAGATGTACTCGGACGTCGTGCTCGACGTGGGCCACCATTCGTTCGAGGCCATCCTTTCCGACGTGAAGGACCACGCGGGCGTGGAGACGGACAACGAGCTGGATGCGGATGCGCTCCGTACTGTGGTTCGACGCTACAAGGAACTGATCGAGGCTGAATCGAACGCCCCGTTCCCCGAGGAGCCGGAGGCCCAGCTGTGGGGTGCCATCGAAGCCGTCTTCCGGAGCTGGCGCAATCCGCGAGCCCAGGCGTATCGGAAGACCTACCGGATTCCCCATGACCTCGGGACCGCCGTGAACGTCCAGACCATGGTGTACGGCAATCGCGGGCCGGACTGTGGCACCGGTGTGGCGTTCACGCGTAATGCGGCTGATGGGGAGCCCAAGCTGTTCGGCGAGTTCCTGATCAACGCGCAGGGCGAGGATGTAGTGGCGGGCATACGTGACCCGCTCGCGATCGACCAGATGCGGGACTTCATGCCGGCTGCGCTCGAGGAACTGGAAGAGACGGCTCGCCGCCTCGAGGCCCACTACCATGAAATGCAGGACCTCGAGTTCACGATCGAGAATGGCACGCTCTACCTGCTTCAGACTCGCGCCGGGAAGAGAACCGCCAGGGCCGCTGTCAGGATCGCAGTGGACATGGCGAACGAGGAGCTGATCACGCGCGAGCAGGCGGTGCTTCGCGTGGAGCCGGAGCGCCTGGAGCAGGTACTTCACCCGATGGTCGATCCGTCCGCCGAATACACACCTCTAGCGGTGGGCAACCCGGCGTCGCCGGGAGCGGCGAGCGGTCGAATCGTCCTCACGGCGAAGGAGGCCGTGGAGGAAGCGGCCAAGGGCGATCCCGTCATCCTCGTGCGCACGGAAACTTCCCCCGATGACTTCGAGGGCATGGTGGCCGCGGTGGCGATCGTGACCAGTCGCGGAGGCAAGTCGAGTCACGCCGCCGTGGTGGCGCGCGGGATGGGAACGTGCTGTGTGGTGGGAACCCGGGAACTGGAGATCGACGAGGGTGCGGGAGAAGTCCGGGGACGCGGCCGTGTCGTGCGTCGCGGTGACTGGATCACGGTGGACGGCGCCTCGGGAGAGGTGATCGAGGGGAAGATCCCGACCGTCAAGCCCGAGCCCGGAGAGGATTTCTTCACCCTCATGGGTTGGGCGGACGAGTTCCGCCGTCTCCGCGTACGTACCAACGCCGACAATCCGGCCGACGCGGTCACGGCCCGCGAGTTCGGCGCCGAGGGGATCGGGCTGTGCCGCACGGAGCACATGTTCTTCGGTGAGGAGCGAATCGACGCCGTGCGCGAGATGATCCTCGCCGACGACCAGGCCGGACGGTCTGCCGCCCTGGCGAAGTTGCTGCCCATGCAGCGATCCGACTTCGCGGGGATCTTCCGAGCCATGAACGGGCTCCCGGTGACGATTCGCCTGCTCGATCCGCCATTGCACGAGTTCCTTCCCTCCGAGGCCGACGAGGTTCGGCGGCTGGCCGAGGGCCTCGGCCGCTCGGTCGATGAGATCGAGGCTGCCGTGGCGCGCCTGCACGAGGCCAACCCGATGCTCGGACATCGCGGCTGCCGCCTCGGCTATTCGCACCCGGAGATCACGGCCATGCAGGCGCGGGCGATCATCGAGGCCGCTCTGGAGGTGGCCGCGGAGGGAGTGGAGGTGCTGCCGGAGATCATGGTGCCGCTCGTAGGGCACGAGGACGAGCTCGACAATCAGCGTGCCATCGTCGATGCCACGGCCCGCGAGGTGTTCGCTGAGCAGGATCGAAAGGTCGATTACCTGGTCGGGACGATGATCGAGCTCCCGCGGGCCTGCCTCACGGCGGGCGACATCGCGGCAAGGGCGGAGTTCTTTTCTTTTGGAACCAACGACCTCACCCAGACCACGCTGGGGCTCTCGCGAGATGACGCCGGCAACTTCCTGCCCCTGTACGTGGAGGCGGGCGTGTACGAACGCGACCCGTTCCAGTCGATCGATACGGCCGGCGTCGGCCGTCTCATGCAACTCGCCGTCGCCGAGGGCCGTGCGACGCGCCCCGACCTCAAGGTGGGAATCTGCGGGGAGCACGGGGGCGATCCGTCGTCGGTCACGTTCTGTCACTCGCTGGGCATGCAGTACGTGTCCTGCTCTCCGTTCCGCGTGCCGGTCGCCCGGCTGGCGGCGGCGCACGCGGCGCTCGAGGAAGCGGCCTCGGCCGGAACGGAGGAGGCCTCATGACCGACTCGACCGCAACGGACCTCCGGGACCGCCTGCGCGAGGTCCCAAAGGCCGAACTCCATCTTCATCTCGACGGCTCCCTGCGTCCCTCGACCATCCTGGACCTGGCGGACGACGCGGGCGTCACCCTGCCCTACGGCGACGCGGACTCGCTGTACGACTACCTGTTCGTACAGGACGGCCGGAACCTCGTGGACTACCTCAAGCGATTCGATCTGACGCTGTCCGTCATGCAGACGGCGGAGTCACTCGAACGAACCGCCCGCGAGTTGTGCGAGGACGCGGCGAAGGAGAACGTGCGGTACCTCGAGATCCGCTACTCACCGATCCTCCACCAGCAGGGAGATCTGACCCTGGAGGAGGCCGTGGAGGCGCCTCTCAGGGGTGTCCGGCAGGCGGAGGCGGCGCTGGGGGTGCAAGCGAACCTCATCATCTGTGGCATCAGGAACCTGCCTCCGGAGACCTCGGCGCGGTTGGCCGAGCTCGCGGTGGGATTCAAGGACCGCGGCGTCGTGGCGTTCGATCTGGCCGGTGGCGAAGCGGGAAACCCGCCGACCGATCACGCCGAGGCCTTCCGAATCGCCCGCGAGGCCAACCTGAATGTCACCATACACGCCGGCGAAGCAGCCGGCGCGGAGTCCATCGCGCAGGCCCTTCATGGATGCGGCGCACACCGCATCGGGCACGGTACGCGCCTGTACGAGGACCCGGATCTGCAGGCGTACGTCAACGATCACCAGGTACCCATCGAAGTCTGCCTGACGAGCAACGTCCAGACGCACGCGGTCGAGAGCTTCGAAGAGCACCCCGTGCGTGGGTATTTCGACGACGGCCTCCTGGTCAGCCTGCATACGGACAATCGGCTGATGAGCGGAACGACGATGACCGAGGAGTACGCGCGTGCAGCGGAGCACCTCCGCTTCTCCGACCCCGAGCTCGTCGAGTTGGTCCTGAATGGCTTCCGGAGCTCATTCCTTCCGCGCCGCGAAAAGCTGGCGCTGCTGACGGAAGTCGAGAGCGATATCCGGGCGCTGGCAGGCTGATCCGTTACGGGCCTGTTTCGGCCTCGATACGGCCCCGCAACCGTCGTGCGAGACCTTGATTCTGGCCGCAGTGAAGTCAGGCCTAATGCGGCTCAAAAAGAGGAGTTAACGGCTCTTGCGAGCATGACCGGGGCCTGTTACTAATGTCAACATCCTTGATCACCTGCGGTTACTTCTAGAGAGACTGCATGTCCGCGGAGAGACAGGGTCCTTCCAACCTTCGAGGTCCGCTCTGCGCGGCCACTCCCTGGCCGCCCGGAGTACACGCTCGCCTTACCCATCTTCAGACAGGAGCATTGGGCTCATGAGACCCAAACCACGTCGGATTCTGCCAGCCGTGCTGGCTCTTGTCGGTCTCGTCGCCTTTGCGACGCTCGGTCACGCTCAGAGTGTGACCACAGGCGCCGCGGGCGGCACGGTCACCGATCAGAGCGGCATGCCGCTAGCCAATGCAAGCGTCGTCTTCACCTTCCAGTCCACGGGCTTCCGGGTGAGTGGCATCACGAACGAACGGGGCATATTCAGCCTTCAGGGGCTGCAGCCCGGCGTCTACTCCGTCCAGGTCAGCCTGATCGGGTACCGCACCGAAACCCGTGAGGGCGTGACGGTCGGTCTCGGCCAGTCCACCCGTCACGATGCGTCGCTGGAGCAGACGGCCGTGGAGCTGGAACCGCTGGTGGTGCAGGCGGACCAGATGTCGGCGGAGTTCTCGCCGGCGCGTACCGGTACTGCGACGACCATCAACGAAGAGCAGCTGCGGGACCTTCCGACCCTTGACCGACGGTTCACGGACCTGGCCAAGCTTACGCCGCAGATCGTGGCCACGGACGCGAACGCGGGCCTCGGCCTCAGCGTCGTCGGACAGAACAACCGCTACAACACGATTCAGATCGACGGATCGACGGTGAACGACCGCTTCGGCCTCGGGGCCACGGGCGCCGCGGGCGGACAGGCCAACGGCAAGCCCATCGGCTACGACGCCGTCAAGGAGTACCAGGTGCTGCTGTCGCCGTACGACGTGAGGCAGGGGAACTTCACGGGCGCCCTGATCAATGCGGTGACGAAGTCCGGAGGGAACGAGTTCTTCGGCTCCGCGTTCGGCTACTACCGAGATAACGGCCTGGCCGGGGACCCGCTCAGCGATTCCGAGTTCAAGAACTGGCAGTACGGCGGCTCGATCGGCGGACCGATCGCGCGTGACAGGGCCTTCTTCTTCGCCAACGCCGAGTTCCAGTCGGCTTCCACGCCGGCCACAGGCCCGTACATCGGGGCCCCATCGAGCATCAGCGGCGTACGGCCCGAGCAGTCGGACATCGACGCCATGAACTCGGTCCTGGCCACGTACGGAATGCAGGCCGGAACGGGAGCGGCGGTCACGAACGACAACCCGCTCATGAACCTCACCTTCCGGGCGGACTGGGGCCTCGGCGACAACCATCGCCTGGTGTTCCGGTACACCTACAACACAGCCGAGTTGGGCGTGTTCAGCCGCACGACGTCCACCAGCAACCCGGCGTTCCGCTACTCCAACAACGGCTACGACTTCACGAACAAGACACACAACCCGTCGCTGCAGCTGTTCAGCAACTTCTCCAACGGCAACTCCAACGAGTTCCGGATCAGCTACAATCGGCTTCGGGACGCGCGTGACCCGCGCGAGGAAGCACCACAGGTGACGGTGGATGGCTTCACAAACGGCAGCGGCGAGGACTACCAGATCCGCACCGGCTCCGAGCAGTTCTCACAGGGGAACCGCCTGGACCAGGACATTCTGGAGTTCACGGACAACTTCACATTCGCTCCGAAGGGCAACCACACGTTCACCGTGGGGACGCGGAACGAGTTCTACAGCCTGTCCAACCTGTTCGCCCAGTCGTCGTACGGGGTGTACACGTTCGAAGATCTTGCGGGATTCCAGTCTGGCGGGATCAACGACGCGTCGGCGTACATCGTGAGCGGCTCGCTCGGCAATCCAGGCGGCCCCGTCGAGGCTGCCGAGTTCAGCAGCGCCCAGTTCGGCGTGTACGCAC
>JAMJQV010000218.1 GCA_023554435.1 Gemmatimonadota bacterium
TACGTGCTGCCTTCGAAGTTCGTCCCGGGAACCGGCAACCTGGTTGCGGCTTCGGCGGGCCTGGCGGGACTGCGACCGTTCGCGTTCCTGTCGGCCGATGCAGTGGCCCTGGGATTGTGGTCGGCCGTCTACCTTGGACTCGGCTATCTGCTGGAAGGCCAGGTCGCAGCGACGATGAACTGGGTCGCCGGTTTCACCGGTGTGGCGGCAGCAGTGGCCGCGGCGCTCATCCTCGGCGCGATCGTATGGAGGTTCGTACGAGCTGGTATGCACCGCGAGGGTCACCGAAGGGCCATGGAGCCGGTGGATATCTCGGGCTCTTTCATGGTACTCGATGCGGATGTGGCTAGATGAGAAAGAGCCCGCCGAAAGTGGCGGGCTCGATTCTCGGTTCAAGCATGAGCCAGGGGAGTGTCAGTCGTCCTCGCCATCTCCGTCGTCGTCTTCGAAGGCCTCGAACGACTGTTGAATGTTGTTCTCGATTTGGCTTCGATTCTGTTCATCCGCCGGATCCAGCAGGTCAGCTCCTGAGCGGAACCAAGACTCGACGTCGATCGAGAGCGTCACGTTAACCGGGCCCGCGGATGGATCCAGGGGCGGCTGGAGCTCGAACTCGAACTCCTCTTCGACCCCAGTCGTGAACACGAACGGCGTGGCATCGAAGTCACCTTCGACCCGGATGCTGACGTCGGCCAGGTCCGGGCGCGCGGCGAGAAGCGCTGCGTCCTCGGGATCGTCGGACACCTTGTGGATCTCGATCTCGAGTTCGTCGTACAGGCCGGCCGGCACGTCGGAGATCGTGAGCACGGCGTCCGTGCTGCCGTCCACGGGGAGCTCGAATACACGGGGTCCGGTCTCGAATTCCTCGCAGTCGTCCTCGCCCTCGAACCCGGCGTCGCATGATTCGTCATCCACCTTCTCGAGCTCGATCTCGCGCATCACCAACTCGACCCGGGTGAGGGTCAGCGTCGAGGCGGCGTCCGTATACACCAGATCGAACAGCGCCGGCGAGGTCACCGCCGCGGCACCCCCGCTTGTAGGTACCGTCAGCGACAGGGACACTGCGCCCTGGGTCGGGCCGGTGTTGTCATCACAGGCGGTCGCGCCCACCAGGGACGCGAGTCCCGCAAATACCAATGCAGTACGTCTGAACGTCATCCATTCCTCCTTGATTCCGTCGCGCCCCCGCTGGGCGCAATCACTCATGAACCCCCGAGTACGGGCAAAGGCAGTGCCGTGGTCGGCCGAATGCGTGTAACTCATTGTATCCCAGAGGTTAAAGTTGTCGCTCCGCAACGCGGTGGTTCTTCACCGAACCTGGCACTCAATTCACCAACCGCAAAACTGTGCGTGATGCCCGATTGGACTAATGGGCGCTCCCGGGCCTAACATCACCGCCCTGAACCCGGATCCGAGGAGGCGCATGCAGGGAGTCGCGGTCGCGTCCAGCACCAAGCTGGCCGCCGATGCAGGAGCCATCGTCGCAGATGCCGGCGGCAACGCCGTGGATGCTGCGGTGGCCGCGGCGCTGGTGTCGATCACCACCGAGCCGGCGATCTGCGCCCTCGGGGCGGGCGGTTTCCTCACGATCTGGCCGCCAGCCGGGGATCCGGTCACGATCGACGGTTATATCGAGATGCCGGGCCGGGGCCTTCCTCCCGAGAGATTCGGTGGAGGCAGGCGAGACGTTCGAATCGGGTACGGCGGGGGCGTGGATCTCACCGTGGGACACGGCTCGGTCGGAACCCCGGGGGGCATGGCCGCTCTGTCCGTCGCCTCCGAGCGCTACGGCCGCCTGCCGTGGGCCGAGGTCGTGGAGCCGGCCTACCAGGACGTGAAGAACGGATTCGCCCTCTCCCTGGCCTCGTACACCTACCTGAAGCACGCGGCCGAGGCCGTGTTCGGATGGAACGAACAGAGCCACCGGGCGCTGCATCATTCCGACGGGACGATACGCCGGCCGGGCGAGACCATCTGGATCGAGGAACTGGCGCATACGCTCCGGCGGATCGCCGACTACGGAGCCGAGGAGTTCTACGTCGGCGAGACGGCACGCCTGATCGCCGCTGACAGCGCGAAGAACGGTGGGGTTCTCACGCTGGAGGACCTCGCGACCTACCAACCGATCGTGCGACGTCCCCTGGTGACGGGAGTGGACCGATGGCAGGTCGCGACCAATCCGCCACCCGCTCTCGGCGGCTCCACGCTCACCGCGATGCTCCTTCTGATGCAGAACGAGCCGGTGGATCAGTGGGGATCCCACGAGGTGGCCTGGCTGGCCCGGGTCCAGGAAGGGGTGCTCGACTACCGGATCAGGAACCTGGATCTGAGCGAGGACCTGGAACGCGACCTCGAGCGGTTGCTGGACGATGCTCGCATGGGCGAGCTCAAGCGGTGGGTCACTTCTCCCTCGACCGTGCACACGTCGGCCGTGGACGCGGACGGCCTGGCGTGCAGCGTGACCATGTCCGCCGGCTATGGCTCGGGCGTCATGCCGCCGGGCACCGGCGCCTGGATGAACAACTGCCTCGGAGAGCACGAACTCAATCGCCGCGGCTACCACGGCTGGCCACCCGGCACGCGCCTCCCGTCGAACATGGCTCCCACCGTGGCCCGGCACGAAGACGGCTCGGTGATTTCCATCGGTTCACCCGGAGCCGATCGGATCACGACGGCGATCCTTCAGGTGCTGGTGAACCATCTGCATCTCGGGATGACCCTGGCCGAATCGGTCGGACACGCGCGGCTGCACGTCGAAGACCAGGATGGGAAGAAGGTGGCCGCTTTCGAGCCCGGCCTTCCGGTGGATGAGCTGCGGATCCCGTCCCGCCCGTTCGACACGCTGGACATGTATTTCGGCGGTGCCGGCGTCGCGAAGCTCAACGTGGACGGGACGTTCGAAGTGGCGGCGGATCCGCGGCGAGGCGGCGGGACGACCATCGGCGGACGGTGAGGATCGTCTAGACCCCGAACACCACGGGCAGCAGCAGGTACGACGCCAGCGTGACCAGCACCGCGAACAGGGCGTTCAACCACATCCCGGCCCGCACCATGTCCTCGATTTCCACCGCCCGGCTCGAATAGACGATCGCGTTGGGGGGAGTGGCTACCGGCAGCATGAACGCGCCGCTGGCCGCGAGAGCCGCCGGGACCGCCAGGAGCAGGGGGTCACTTCCCAGGCCGAGCGCCACGCCTCCCAGGACCGGTAAGAACGTGGCTGCCGTAGCCGTGTTGCTGGTGAGCTCGGTTAGGAGGATCACGGCGATCACGACAGCCAGCATGAGCAGCGGCAGCGGCCAATGCGTGAGTCCACCCACGCCGGTCCCCAGCCACGCGCTGAGCCCCGTGACCTCGACCGCCGCGGCCAGGCTGAGCCCGCCGCCAAACAGGACCAGCACTCCCCATGGCGTCTCGCGGGCCTGCTTCCAATCGAGCAGGCGCTTGCCGCCCGGCTCTCCGGACGGGAGAACGAACAGGACCAGGGCCGCGCTCATGGCGATTCCCGCGTCGGAGAGCCCCGCCAGCCAGCCGACGTTCTCCACCAGGATGGGCCGGGTCATCCAGGTCAGCGCGGTGAGGACGAAGACGGCGGCCACTCGCCGCTCGGCTCTCGACAGCGGACCGAGGGCGTCGGCTTCACGATCGACGAGCTCCCGCCCCCCCGGCAGTTCCCGGCTGTGGACGGGAAACGCGATTCGCGTCAGCACGAGGTAGCACAGGGGAAGGCCGACCAG
>JAMJQV010000219.1 GCA_023554435.1 Gemmatimonadota bacterium
CGGCCCGGGCAAGGACTTCAAAGGAGCCCCGGACCGAACCGTCCTTCGCCTCCCTAGCGTGGAAGGAAATGGTCTGAAGGGCTCCCTCGAACATCATGTTGATGTGTCCGCGGGCCGAAGGACCCGAGTTCCCGCCCCCGGCTGAGAAGGCGGGACTGCTCGTGTCGGGCACGGGACCGTCCGCGGTGGGGAGCGGCTCGTCGCAGGCGGCAGCGACCAGCGTTGCCAGGACGAGCACGATGGGTGTACGGATAGAAAGCATGAAGCACCTCCACGAGAGAGAGTGGCGCCAGGCGAGGGAGAACTGGCGATGCAGTTGGGCCGCCCACCGTCTGTCTACACTTGTGGGGTCAAGTGGCGATCAAGCAGGGGGTGGGCCCCGGACATCCCGGGGCCCACGAAGGAGGCTCAGCTCTCGTCTACGCCCCGTTCCCGGGCCCAGCCCCGTCTCCGGCTGGGTGAGGCGATCGGGCTCGTGTCAGCGCGCGATCCGCCGGGGCCGTGACCGGCATCCCTCGGGCGTTCGCCCGGAAACGCGGACAGGTGAACCAGTCGCTCCGTGTGATCGACCACGGCCGTCAACTCGGCTCCGATCGCCGGGCCCGACAGGAGCTGGTACGTCCCCGCCCCGACGGTGGGAGCCTTGCCCCGGGTCGCGGATCCGACCTGCGAGAGGAAGCGCGCTGCGGCAGCGGGGGATGGCCCGCCATTCTGTTGCTTCCGCCCCGGACGAGCGGCCAGGGCATCCATGCAGTAGCCGCCGAGGAAACGCTCGTGCAGCCGGGCGTAGAGCGAGCCGCTGCCCACGACGTCCATGCCCAGCGGACGCCCGCCGAGGAACGCGAGCAGGCCCACCTGGCCGTCCTCGATCGGAAAGTGCGCGATCCACTCGTCCAGGCTCTCGGTGTGACGATCGTAGATCTCGTCCATGGCCCCGGTGTCCGAACTGACGCCGAGGCTCGCGCCGACCTCCCGGATTTCGTGCCACACGGCTCCTTGCGCCTGGTGCAGCATGCTGGCGCTGGCCTGCATCGGCGACCCGGCCAACGCGGCCTCTACCTCCCGGGCCTTCCTCCGAACGCGGGACGGTGCGTGCCTGGGCTTGGGACGCGAACGGAACTCGTCCGTCACGTGGTGCCACCTTCCCTGCTCCATGCAGGAGACGGGAATCACGGTCTCGGTGCTCGCTTCCAGGATGATCGTCCGGTTGGTAATGCGGTTCTGCTTGGCCCCGATCAACTGCTCGCCGTCGAAGATGAGCACATCCACCTCACCCTTGTTCGAAGCCATGAGACTCGGCACGCTGCCCGATCCGAGCTCGCCGATCGAGACGGCGCCCGACCCGAGCGCGTCTCCCAGCAGGAGATAGGGAAGGTCCCGCTGGGGACCCGACGTAAGCGGGAAAATGGTGAGATTCTCGTGCCGCTGGGACGAGCCGGGTACGACGCTCAGCAAAGGCGTCAGCGGCTGGCGGACTCCTGTGGACTCGGCATGTGTCATGGCACCTCCGGTATTCTCAGGTTCACCTGAAACGTACGGAGGGGGTGTGACAGTCCCGCGCCCAGATGCCGCGGAATTCAGGCTGATTCAGGGGCTTGACACGGCGAGCGCGTTTGACGGATTGACACCCCGAGGAGGGCGGTGCGTTAGTTGGGCACCCAATTGTCGGCCCGGGAGGACCACATGCCCCTTACAGAGTGTCCCGACTGCGGAGGCGTAGTCTCCGACGCTGCGCTCACGTGCCCCACCTGTCACAGGGTGTTCGCGACGGGCGGTGCGGGTGGAGCCAGCATGGCCATGCGGTGCGGGCGTTGGGCCCTGGTCGGGGCCCTGGGGATGCTTCTCTTGTGGGCACTCACTCAACTACTAGCGTGATTCACCGCGTCTGAGCCCGTATGTTAGGGCATGCTCTCCAAGCCGCGCCGCTGCCTCGAATGTGACTACACCTGGAGTCGCTACCTCCACTTCCCCACCTGTCCCAGGTGCAGAACCGATGTAGCCGAAGCCACGGTCCGGCGGGAGAAAGGGCGCTTGAGGCGCATCGCTGCCGTTTCGATCGTGGTCGGCGTCGTGATCTCCCTTCTGTCCGAATTCCTCGGCCTGCTCTGGAGGTAGCCCCGCCTTACTCGTACCGAAGCGCCTTCACCGGATCCAGCCGCGACGCCCGCAGGGCCGGGATGAGAGTCGCGGCGAGACCGACGCCCACCAGCAGCAGCGCGACGCCCCCATAGGTCAGGGGATCCGAGACTCCGACGCCGTACAGCATGCTTCCCAGAGGCCGTGTGGCCACGAAGGCCAGGGCCAGTCCGATCAGCGCCCCTACCCCGACCAGCGCCGTACCCTGCCCTATCATCAGCTTGATGACATCCGTGGGACTCGCACCAACGGACACGCGGATCCCCACCTCACGTGTACGGCGGGCGGCCGTGTAGGCCACGACTCCGTACAGGCCCACGGTCGCGAGCAGGGCCGCCAGCCCGCCGAACACCGCCAGCAGAATCCCGCCCATGCGAGGCGCAAACAGCATCAGACCGAGGTGCTCCGGCATCGTCTTGAGCTCCATCACCGGGAGGTCTTCAGCGATGGCCCTTGCCTCCCGCTGCAGCATCGGCAGGAGGGGGCCGGGCTCGCCGGACGTGCGAGCGACCAGCGAACCGAAGCTCTCGTTGGTCTGCCGCCACGCCTGGTACACGTAGGGACGGGACGCCTCGCCCAGCGTGCGCACCTTCGTGTCGCGCGCCACGCCGATCACGGTACGCACCTCCGTGTCCGGTCCCCCCAGGCGGAGCGTCTTCCCGAGCGCACTCTCACCGGGCCAGTGCTGCCGCGCCGCGGCCTCGCTCAGGATGACCACCAGGGGAGCATCGGCGTCGTCCGACTCGGCGAAGTCTCTGCCCTGGAGGATCGGGATCTCGAGTGTGCGGAAGTAGTTCGGAGTGATGCGGGTTACATCGACGACGGGTGGAGACTCTAGGTCCACCTCCACGCCGACGGGGTAGATCTCGTTCGTCTGGAACGCCGCACCCAGGGGGAGCCGGCTCGCGATCGCGGCGGCTTCCACGCCGGGGAGCGCCCGCGTCCGCTCGAGAAGCGTGCTCAGAACCTCGTCACGCCGCGTCCGGTCCCAGGCCGTGAGGCCTGGCGCCACGGTCATCACGACCGCCCGCTCGCCTTCAAAACCCGGATCGATCTTCTGCGCGGCGATCAGGCTGCGTACGAACAGGCCCGCCGCCACGAGCAGTACCATGGAGATCGCCACCTGCACCACGACGAGGGCGTTGCGCAGCCCGAACCGGCGGTACCGGCTTCCCACCGTGGTCTGCACGTCCTTGAGCGCCGGCACCAGCTGCGGTTTGGTGGCCTGCAGAGCCGGCACCAGGCCGAACAGGAGACCGGCCAGCAGCGCGACACCGAACGTGAACACGAGAACGGTCGTGTCGAGTCCGAGGTCCAACGACAGTGAGATCAGGATCGGAGGCTGGAAGCGGACGATGGCCGTCGTGATCCCCCACGCCAGCAGTAGACCCAGCGCGCCGCCAGCGGCGGCCAGCACGAGACTCTCCGTGAGAAGCTGACGGATGAGGCGTCCTCGTCCCGCTCCCACCGCGAGGCGAATCGCGATCTCGCGCCTGCGGCCCAGCGCCCGCGCGATCATGAGATTGGCGAGATTCGAACACACGATAAGGAGCAGAAGCCCCACGACGGTCATGAGAAGGGCCGCCACCGGCACCATGTAGCCGTCGATGTTGGGGTGCATGCGCACTTCGTTCGAGGGAATGACGTGGAACGTGCGCTCCGCGTTCGATTCCGGAAACACGGCGGCGAGATTGCTCGCCATCAGGTCCATGCGCGCCTGGGCCTGCCCCTCCGAGACACCTGGCTGCAACCGGCCCTTTACGAGGAAGTTTCGGCCGCTCCGTACCTCGAGGCCGCTCCGCGACGGATCCATGTACGTCATGGAACTGGCCGGGACCCACACATCCACCGTGAAGCCGACCCATAGTCCCCTGAACCAGTCGGGCGCCACGCCGACGACCTCGAACGGTCTGCCGCGCAGCGTGATGGTCTGGCCGGCGATGTTCGGATCGGCGCCGAAGTGCTTCCTCCACAGGGCGTCGCTGATGACGGCAACGCTGCTGCCCGGCACATCGTCCACTCCGTCCTGCAGTGCACGTCCGCGGGCGGCCGGCACCCCCAGCACCTGGAAGTAGTTGCCCGACACCGTTTCGCCGAACAGCACTTCCGTGCCCGTTCCTACCGTCATGCTCA
>JAMJQV010000220.1 GCA_023554435.1 Gemmatimonadota bacterium
TCATGACAGAATCTCACATCGCCGAGAAGGTGGGCTCGAGAGAGACCGAGACCGCCATTCTCGAGGCCGCTCGCAACCTGCTGGCCGAGGGCGGTTTGAATGCCCTCTCGATGCGAGCCGTCGCGTCACAGGTCGGCCTCAGCGCTACCGCGATCTACCATTGGTTCGACGGCAAGGAAGACCTGGTGGACCGGGTGGTTCAGCACGGGTTCCAGCGCTCCGAGGCGTACATGTGGAAGGCCATCGAGGAGCTGCCCGCGGGGTCGATGGATCGCGTGGCCGCCCTCGGCGAAGCCTACATCCGGTTCGCTCTCGAGAACCGGGAGTACTTCAAGATCATCTTCGCGATCCAGAC
This sequence comes from Gemmatimonadota bacterium, assembly GCA_023554435.1. Taxonomy (GTDB): domain Bacteria; phylum Gemmatimonadota; class Gemmatimonadetes; order Palauibacterales; family Palauibacteraceae; genus Benthicola. The sequence continues at coordinate 356 of JAMJQV010000220.1, forward strand.
GCCGACGCCGCGTCACATCGACGACGTGCCGGGAAAGGGCGGGTACCGGGTGCTTCGCCAGTGTGTGATCGAGGCGATGGATGCCGGGAACATCAGGCGCACGGATCCCGACATGGTCGTCCTGTTCCTGTGGTCCGTGGTACACGGGCTCGTGACGATCTTCATGGCCTGTGACCCGAAAGAGATGCTGGCGGAAACGGGGTGCTGGGACGACATGGATGAGCAGGAGCTCACCATCGGCTTGTTCGCCCGCTTCCGCGACCTGGTAAGAGTCGGGCTCGAGCCCGGGGAAGGGACGGAAGGAGGCGGTGATGCTTGAGTTCCTGTCGACGATGCAAGCCTCGAGGGCCAGGCGGGGGCTCCGGGTCCTCGCCGCGGCGACGTTGTTGTCCGCCGCGCCCGCTGCACCGGTACGAGGGCAGGCGATCGAGGAGACGGAATCCACCCAGGAGTCGCCGGTCCTCCGCACGGGGGGTGGGCTGTCGGCCCAGGTCGGACTTGGAGAGTCCCTGCCAGCCTCGGATCCCGGCGCAGCGGTTCCCCTTCAGGAGGTCACCGGGGAGTACGATGACGCGCGCCCCTATACGCTGGAGAGCGCGGTGGGAATCGCGCTTCGCAACAACCGCCAGCTCGCCGTGTCGCAGTACGACCTGGACGTGGCGAACAAGCAGGTCTCGGAGGCCTACGGCGCCCTGTTCCCCGAGATCGACGGTTTCGCCTCCATGCAGAGGAACCTCGAGCTTCCATCCGCATTCCTGCCCAAGATCTTCGTCGATCCGGATGCGGATCCCGATGATGTCATCGCGGTGACGTTCGGAGCCGACAACCAGTGGAATGCCGGTCTGGCCTTGACCCAGCCACTGTTTGACGCCGGGGTGTTCGTCGGGGTAGGCACGGCCGGGTCTTTCCGGAATCTGGCGCGGGAGACACTGCGTGGGTCGGCCCAGGGCGTCGCTACGGCGACCCGAATCGCATACCTGAACGTGCTGCTGGCCCAGGAGGCGGTACGCGTAACGCAGAATAGTATCGAGCGCGTCCGGCAGACCCTGGAAGAGACCCGCGCCCTGAATCGCGCCGGACTTGCCGGCAGCTACGACGTCCTTCGCCTGGAGGTCGAACTGGCGAACATCGAGCCCAACTTGAGGCGGGCGCAGAACGAGGTAGATGAGGCGCGGCGGGTGCTGGCCATCGAGATGGGGCTCGGAGAGACGGCAAGCGCCGCCGCGTTCGGCGAGTTGCACCAGATCGATCTGTCGGAGGGCGCCCCGAACAGCGAGGACAATCTCGCGCTGCTTACGTTCGCCGGCGTGCCGGAAGCCGCGACGGTCGACTTCGAGGAGCTCGAGGCGGTGGCACTCTCGAACCGGACCGATCTTCAGCAGGCGCGTCTCCAGCGTGACCTCGAGGAGGCGCGGGTCAAGTACGAGCGCACGCTGCTGTATCCGAGCCTGTCGGGGTTCTTCAACTGGGGACTGCAGGCGCAGGAGAACGGCGCACTCAACTTCTTCGGCGAGAACTCTGATCAGCGCTTCACGACGTCGGCGGTTGGCCTGCAGCTGGACGTGCCACTCTTCTCGGGTACCCGACGCTGGAACCGGGTGGAGCAAAGGAAGATCGGCGTGCGCCAGGCCGAGGAGCGAATCGGCGATCTGAGGCAGCGGGCCGCGAACGAGGTCGTGACGGTGCTGTCGAACCTCACGGAGTCCCGGTCCCGCGCGGAGGCCCAGCGCCAGGCCGTCTCACAGGCCCAGAGGGGTTTCGACATCGTGACGACCGAGTACCTGGCCGGTACCCAGCCGCGACTCGAGGTGACAGTCGCCGAGCTGGCTCTCCGGCAGGCGGAGCAGAACTACGCGCTGGCGATCTATGACTACCTGGTGGCCCAGGCCCAGCTTGACCTGGCGGTGGGCGTCGTTCCCGCCGTGGACCCGGTGGTGGAGGCGATGATCGAGGGCGACATACGGCCCGAGGACAGGGCGAATCCGGACGCCGCAGGCGATCCGGTCTCCAATGACGACAGGGAAGGCGACCGATGAGGGCGACGCGAGCCATGAGAATAGATCGAGGGACAGGATTCGTCGTGACGGCGGCAGCGCTGCTGGTGCTTGCTGGCACAGGCTGTGGTTCACCGGAGGCCAGCGGGACCGAGAACACGGCCGGGGGCGAGGCGTCCTACGTGAGGACGGTGAACGTCGAAGTGCTCAACATCGAGACGGCGGAGTTCACCTCGTACATACGCCTCACCGCCGCGGTCGAGGCCTACGAGGACGTGGTCGTGAGTTCGCAGGAGAGCGGAGTGATCGAGCGCATCATCGCGGACAAGGGGTCCAGGGTACGCGCCGGCCAGCCGATCGCGAAGATCGACGACGAGATTCTCTCGGCCCAGGTCGACGAATCCCGGGCCTCGGCCTCTCTCGCCGGGGAGCGCTACGAGAGGCAGCGCCAGTTGTGGGAAGACGAGGGCATCGGCAGTGAGATCGCGTTTCTGCAGACCAAGTTCGAGGCCCAGTCGGCGGACGCGCGCCTCGCATTCCTCGAGGCGCGACTCGCCCGCCACACCATCAAGTCGCCCATCACCGGACTGCTCGACGACCGATACGTGGATGTGGGAGAGATCATCGCCCCGGGTACTCCGGTAGCCCGGGTGCTCAACGTCGACCGCCTCAAAGTGGTTGGGGGAGTCCCCGAGCGGTTCGGTCCGTACGTGAGTGAGGGTGGCGCCGCCATTCTCGATTTCGACGTGCTGCCCGGAGCCTCGATCGAGGGGACGATCGCATTCGTCGGCGCCGCGGTAGACCCACAGAATCGCACATTTCCCATCGAGGTCCTTCTCGACAATCCGGGGGGACGCCTCAAGCCGCAGATGGTGGCCAACGTGCGTGTCGCGACAGAGCAACTGCAGGGCGTGATCGTGGTTCCGCAGGATGTGGTCATGCGCACCGAGGACGGATACCAGGTATTCGTGGTGGCCGACGGCCCGGACGGAACCCTGGCCGAGGCGCGGGCGGTGGCTCTCGGACCGAGCTTCGAGAACGAGGTGGTGATCGCGAGCGGCCTTGCCGAGGGCGATCGACTGATCGTCACGGGTCATCAGATGGTGGACGCCGGAGACCGAGTGCGGGAAGTGAGTGAGGGGGGCGGGCAATGAGCTGGTTCCGAGACTTGTGGCTCCGCTCGCGCAGCCGGCGCCGCGACGAGGACCGGCTGGCGGCGGGGAGCGCCGCCGACAGGCTGTTCGCGCGCCGAGACCCGCTCAAGGACGATCTCGGTCGGTACAAGACGTTCTGGCTGACCGATTTCGCGGTCGACCACCCGATCAGCGTACTCACGTTTCTCGCGCTGATCGTGATGGGAGGACTGTACTCGTACCTCACGGTGCCGAAGGAGGCCTCCCCCGACATCACGGTCCCGTTCGTAGCCGTAAGCACGTTCTACTCGGGCGTGGCCCCGGAAGACATCGAGACGCTGATCACCCGGCCCCTCGAGGAGGAGCTCAACAAGATCTCCGACATCAAGACGCTCACGTCGCAGTCGGTGGAGAGCGTCTCCAGCATCACGGCCGAGTTCGAAGCCGGGATGGACATGACGGAGGCCCTGCAGCTGGTACGCGAGAAGGTGGACATCGCGAAGCCGGAGCTGCCGGATGCGGCGGAGGAGCCGGCGATCCTGGAGTTCAACTTCTCCGAGTTTCCGATCATGCAGGTCAACGTATCCGGCGAGTACAGCCTGGTGCGGCTGAAGGAGCTGGCCGAGGACATCCAGGAAGAGATCGAGCAGATCCCGTCGGTGCTCAGCGTCCAACTGTCCGGGGGGCTCGAGCGCGAGGTGAAGGTCGATGTCGACCTCGGGAAGCTGAAGTACTACGGGGTGACCTTCACCGACGTCATCGAGGCGATCACGTTCGAGAACGTCACGGTCCCCGGTGGCACGATCGACGTCGGGGACGTGAAGTACCTGGTCCGCGTGCCCGGCGAGTACGAGGAGACTCAGCTGCTCGAAGACATCGTGGTCGAAGTAGTGGGAGGTCAACCCATCTACGTGCGTGATGTGGCGACCGTGGACTTCGGATTCAAGGAACGGGAGAGCTTCGCACGCCTGAACGGCAATTCTGTGGTCACCCTGAGCGTCAGCAAGCGCACGGGCGAGAACATCATCGAGACATCGGACGCGGTGAGGGCGGTGCTTGCGGAGATGGAGGCCGACTTCCCGCCCACGACGCACGTCAGCATCACGTCGGATGCGGCCAAGTACGTGCGCAGCATGGTCAGCAACCTGGAGAACAACATCATCTCGGGCCTGATCCTGGTGGTCTCCGTCCTGCTCTTCGTTCTCGGTGTGAGGAACGCTTCGTTCGTAGGCGTCGCCATTCCGCTTTCGATGTTCCTTTCGTTCAGCGTGATGCAGATCCTCGGCTTCACCATGAACATGGTCGTTCTGTTCTCGCTCATCCTCGCCCTGGGCATGCTGGTGGACAACGCGATCGTGGTCGTGGAGAACATCTACCGTTTTCGCGAGGAGGGCTTTGACAGGAAGACCGCTGCCAAGCTCGCGACCGCCGAGGTCGCGATGCCCGTGATCGCCGCCACCGCTACGACTCTGGCGGCTTTCGCGCCGATGGCATTCTGGCCCGGGATCACGGGCGAGTTCATGAGCTACCTGCCCAAGACGCTCATGATTACCCTGTCGGCGTCGCTGCTCGTGGGACTGGTGATCAACCCGACCCTGTGCTCGCTGTTCATGCGGTTGGAGGGCGAACCCAGGCCACACCTGACACGCGAGTTCAAGATCGGGGCCTGGGTCGCGGCGGGTCTCGTCGCGCTGGTCATCTCGGGCGGGCGGCCGCTCACGACCGTGCTGCTGGGCGCAACGGTCGTCGGACTCATCCTGCTCAACCGGTTCGTGCTCGACCCGGCAGGACACTGGGTACGGGAGCGGGCGCTGCCCGCGGTCCTGCACCTCTACGAAGGGCGCTTGCGGTGGGCGCTTCGGCACCGGGTCAGCATCATGGGCCAGACCGCCGTCTTGTTCGTCGGGGTCATCACCGTGTTCGCCATGTTCAATCCGGGGATCGAGTTCTTCCCCGAGGACATCCCTCCCGACGACATCTGGGTGCAGGTCGAGACTCCGGTGGGAACGCGTGCCGAGGTCACGGATGCCATCGTGCAGCGGATCGAGACCGAGCTAGGCGGAATCGACGGTCGCGCCGATTACGAATCCGTGGTGGCGACCACCGGATCGAAGATCGCCGACTTCGGCAGCGAGACTGGATCGCAGTACGCGACCGTAGCCATCAGCTTCGTCGACTTCGAGCTGCGGGAACGGGACACGAACGAGACTCTCGAGGTGATGCGATCGGCCATCGGTGGAGAAGTGGCGGGCGCCACGATCACGGTGGACAAGCCGAACATGGGACCGCCCACGGGTCGTCCGATCAACATCGAGATCATCGGCGAGGATTTCGAGACTCTGAAGGATCTCGGCGACCGGATGGTCGCCTTGCTCTCGAACGGAGCCGTGGCACCGAAGCTGGAGGGACTCCAGAGCGACCTCGACGATGCCAGGCCGGAACTCCGGGTCGAAGTGGATCGGGAGAAGGCCGCCCTGTTTGGCGTCACCACACTCGACATCGGGAGCACGGTTCGAAGCGCGATCAATGGAACCGAGGCTTCCGAGTTCCGTGACGGCGAGGAGGAGTACGACATCGTGGTGCGTCTCGCCGAGCAGTACCGGTCCGACCTGTCTTCGCTCAGTGAGCTTACGATCGAGAGCGACGAGGGAGCGCCGGTACCGCTGACTGCCATCGCGACGTGGCGGGTGGAGGAGGGCTTCAGTGGAATCAACCGCAAGGACATGGACCGGGTGGTCACCGTGTCTTCGGATGTGCGCGCCGGCTACAATGCAAACGCTGTCCTGGCAGAAGTCCAGGCGTCACTCCAAGACTTCCGCGCTCAGCTTCCAACGGGCTATCGTCTGAGCTACACGGGCCAACAAGAGGAACAGCAGGAGTCGCAGGAGTTCCTCATGAGTGCTTTCCTGTGGGCCCTGTTCCTGATCGCCTTCATCCTGATTTCTCAGTTCGACTCGATTCTGAAACCCGGGCTCATCCTCAGCACGGTGATGCTCTCCACGATCGGAGTTCTGATCGGTCTGCTCATATTCCGGATGCCCTTCGGCGTCATCATGAGCGGGGTCGGGGTGATCAGTCTGGCTGGAATCGTGGTCAACAACGCGATCGTGCTGATCGACTATATCCACGTGCTTCGCAATCGCGACGGCCTGGGCGAATTCGAGTCACTGGTGATGGGTGGCGTGACCCGCTTCCGTCCGGTGATGCTGACGGCCGTAACCACGGTGATGGGCCTCATTCCGCTGGCGATAGGCCTCAACATCGACTTCAACCGGTTCTATCGGACCTTGAACCCCAACATCTTCTGGGGGGGCGCACAGGCTGCGTGGTGGGGTCCGATGGCGATTGCGGTGATCGCGGGCCTCACGTTTGCCACGTTCCTGACCCTGGTGCTCCTGCCCGTCATGCACTCGCTGCTGGATGACACGGTCGCGTTCCTTCGCCGGCACTTCAGAGCGAACGGTCAGGCGGCCCTGAGGGCGGACGACCTGACGGAGTCGTCGGCCGGCTAGCCCGCGAGGACTCCGAGCATCCACGCGGCACCGAGAGCGCCGTAGATGCCCAGGATGTACCCCGCCACGGCCATGAGAAGCCCCACGGGAGCCATGGCGGGGTGGTAGACACTGGCCACGATCGGGGCAGTCCCGGCGCCACCAATGTTGGCTACGCTGCCCGTGGCCACGAAGAAGAACGGGGCCCTGATGATCCGCGCGACGGCCAGCATCACGGCCACGTGGATCGTGATGACGAGAACTCCCGCGAAGAAGAACGCTGGGGCCGACAGCACTTCCATGAGGTTGCCCTGCGCCCCGATCGCCGTGAGGAGCAGGTAGAGAGCGGCGTAGCCAACCTTCGACGCCCCGACTTCCTCCAGGTTGCGGACCGGCGTGAAACTGAGCAGCAGCCCGCCCGTGACCACGATCAACACCGCCCATGTGGTGTGGCTGATGATCGTCGGATTTCCAAGGACCGGGAGGGCCGCGCCAAGCTGGACAGCCAGGACGGCGCCCGCGAAACCCAGGCCGAGGATGATCGCGATGTCCCTGAGTTGGGTAGGCTTTCGGTGCGTATCGAGGTCGGCCAGGAGCTTGTTGGTCTCCGTCAGCGCCGTGGTATCGGCCTGCAGCCTCCGGTCGAACAGAGCCTGCCAGGCGCTGAGGAACAGCAGAACGCCCATCCAGCCATATCCCACCACCGTGTCCACCACGATGATGGGGCCCATGATGGCATCCGGCGTACCCACGCTCTCCGCGATTGCGACCATGTTGGCGGTGCCACCGATCCAGCTCCCGGTCAGGGCGGCGAGGCCCGTCCATCCATCGGGTGGCAGCCAGCGGGCGAAGGCTACGTATGCCACCTGCGCCCCGATCATGATTCCGATGGAGCCTGCCGTGACCATGATCAACGCGGTTCGACCGAGCTTGAGAATGCTCTTCATGTCCACGGTGATCATCAGCAGGAGAAGCGCGACGGGCAGCAGGTAGCGCGTCATCCACTCGTAGACGGGCGAGGCCATCGGTATGATGCCGACCGTCGTCGACAACGTGGGCACGAAGTAGCAGTAGATCACGGCGGGCGTAATCCGAAAGACCTTCTGGAGGGCCGGTAGTTCGCTGATCCAGAAGATCCCGGCGAACACGGCCGCCAAATAGCCGAATACGGCCATTGGCTCCTGGATGAGAGGAGTCATGAGCGAGGGCTACCCGATATCCGCGGGCACGGGGGCCTCGGGCCGGGTCGGGCCGGGATCTACCCGATTGCCTCCGGCGGCCTTGGCCTGGTAGAGGGCTGCATCGGCGGCGCGCACGAGTTCTGACGCATCGCTCATCGTCGGTCCGGAGACGGCGACTCCCGCGCTGACGGTGATGCGGGTACCGGACGGGAGTTCGTGACGGGCCAGCGCCTCTCGAACCCGCTCCGCATACTGACGGGCCCCTTCCATGTCCGAGCTCGGAAGGATCGCCAGGAACTCCTCTCCGCCGTATCTGCCAGCGATATCCGAGTCGCGCGTCTGTCGCTTCAGAATGCCGCCGAACGCCTCGAGGGCCTCGTCCCCCGCCGCATGACCGTAGGTGTCGTTGTAGTTCTTGAACCGGTCGAGATCGAATATCGCTACCGTCAGTGGCTGCCCGCGCTGCGAGGCGGCGAAGTGTTGCTGCAGGAAGAGGTCCACCATTCGCCGATTGGGGAGCCCGGTAAGAACATCCCGAAATGCAAGCTGCATCGCCGAAGACTTCTGCCGGCGCAGCATCTCGGCCAGGGCTCCCAGGCCCAGGCTGGCGGCGATGAACGCTACGGCGACACCCCCGGCGATGCGCCAGTCCACCTCGGTTCCGACGATGAGCGCCGGGACGATCTCGATCGCGATCATGAGGATCATCGCGATGAGCACTCCGGCCGCCGCACCCTCCCAACCGCGATAGTAGGCAAACAGGAAGGCCGGGATCAGCGCCAGCAGCCACACCAGGCCCGCGAGCTCATCGAGGCTCGACGGCCAGGCGATGGCCGCCAGGCCCGCCACCGCCAGGGCCACCAGGCTGATGGCGAGAGCTCTTGGCGGCACGCTGTTGTCTTCGGTTTGCCTGTCGCTGAAACCCAGGTTGATCATCGAGCAGCCGTGTTGTGGTCGCGCAGGAATCCCGCATGTTGCCCGTTACGTTTCGATAACAACCGAAGTATGGCGCGTGGGCACGGGCGCGCACAAGAACCGTTGACGTTGCCGCCCGCGCGGGCCGACGCGATCTTGCAGTCGAAGCATGTATGCCCCGGTCGGGAATCGGCCGGTCACAATGCGGCCCGAGGTATCATGTCACAAGATTGGACAGTCGTGCGGATACGCGGCAGTCGGGGACTACCGGCGCTCGATGGGGCCGGTTTTCTTCGCTGTATCGCAGCCGTCCGAAGTGAGATCGAAGGAATCCGCTGGCACTATCGTTGGGTGGCCGATTCCGAGAAGTCCGCGCGAGATGGACTGCGCATCGAACTGCGGCACGGGTCGCCCGAACTGGCTGCAGTGGTGGGCGCGCTCGAGGGGCTCATTCCGCCGCCGGATTCCGTTGAAACCGAGCCGCTGCGGTTGGACCTGGACCTGGACGACGTACAGAACGAAGAAGAAATGGACTCCTGCCTGTCCATGCTGTGGCGGTATTCTGAGTTCGCGGCCGACCTCAGGGCCCGGAATACCAGCATCACGGCCAGCAACATTCGTGACCTGACGCCCGGCGCCTTTCTCACGTTCGTGACCGGAGATCGCCGGCATCTCGAGCATGCGATGGATGAAGTCGGAGTCAGCAATGTGCCCGCGGTGGCGTTTGGTCGGGCGATGGGACTCATTCGTGAAGCCCGGCTCAAGTACCAGGCGCCTGCGGCGACGCGCGAGGATGCCTGTGCCGCGGCCCGGATTCACCACCTGGCCGGCTGCACATTCGCTTCGCGCTACTATCCCTTCCGCCGCGCAGGGTGAGCAGGCGGTTCTCGTTCCTCGTTGCTGCCGCGTTGCTCATTCTGATCGCGGCGGGCCTGGGGTATCGCGTCGGTTCAGACCTGCAGCAGGCCGGGACCGAATCAGGCGAGGC
>JAMJQV010000221.1 GCA_023554435.1 Gemmatimonadota bacterium
AGCAGGATGGGGCGAAACCGGCTCTTGGCTCCGATGAGAATGGCCTCCCGGATCGGCTTGCCGGAGTCCCTTTGCTCGTTCACGAAGTCCAGCAGCACCAGCGAGTCGTTGATCACCACGCCGCTCAGGCCCACGATCCCGAACATGCTGAGCATCCCGAGGTCCAGCCCGAACAGGAGGTGGCCGAACACGGCCCCGACCACCCCGAAGGGCACGGCGGCCATGATGATCAGCGGCTCCACGTACGAGCGGAAGGGTATGGCGAGCAGGGCGTACATCACGAACAGGGCCAGGATGAATCCGCGGATCATGCCCCCCAGGGCCCGGGCCTGCTCGCGCTGCTCGCCGCCGAAACCGTAGCGGAGAGCCGGGTAACGCTCCTGCGCAGCCGGGAGGATCAGCCCGGTCAGCTCGCTCGTCACCTCCGATCCGGTAATCACGCTGTTGTCGACCTCAGCCGTGACCGTCACGATTCGCCGACCGTCCACGCGGCGAATGGTGGAGGGTGCCGTTCCGAACGACACTTCGGCGACTTCCTCGAGAGGGATCGCGGCCCCGGTGCGTGTGACGATCCGGTACTGGCGGATGTCGGCCAAGCTCGAGCGCTCGTCCTTGGGAAGGCGGACGTACACCCGCACCTCTTCCCGGCCCCGTTGCACGCGCACGGCCTCGGAGCCGAAGAACGCCGCTCGTACTTGCCGGGCCAGGTCGTCGAGGGTCACACCCAGCGTGCGAGCGCGCGGCTTCAGGTTCAACTCGACTTCGCGCTTCCCTACTTCCTGGTCGCTTCGAACGTCGAACACGCCCGCATAGCGACGCAGCTCCTCCTGAACCTCAGTCACCGCTCTCGTCAGGATGGCCGTGTCGGGATGGGACACCTCGAGCTGTACGGGGGCCCCGAGGTTCATCACGTCAGAGGAGAACGTCATGTTGCGGGGACCCGGCAGATCGCCCACCGCCGCTCGCCAGGCCTTCTCGAACTCCACGGACGAGAAGTCACGTCGCTCTTCGGCTTCCAGCAGCTGGAAGTTGATCTCAGCCTTGTTGGACTCGACGAACGTCGGCAGCGCGCCGGCTCCCGGGCCGCGGTCGGCGGACGGATAGCTCCCAACGGTGAGCTGAACGGCCTGCACCAGCTGGCGTCCGTCGCCCAGTCTCACCCCCAGGCTGTCCGCGACCCGGTGCCCGACGCTTTCGATATAGTCGGCCACCTCCCGGGTCCGCTCGTTCGGGGTGCCCTGCGGCATCTCGATCTGGGCGATCACGTTGTCGCCCTCGATCTGGGGCAGGAAACTGAAGCCGATGTACCTTCCGCCCACGATCCCTGCCGTGATCATCAGCAGGGCGATCCCGGCCGAAATGACGACGCCGTAGTGGGCCGTGGCATATCGAACGGTCCGGTCCACCGGGCCGTCGATGAACTTCCGGAGACCCGACTGCACGGCGTCCTGCGCCTTCTCTACCCAGCGGAGCCACGGTGGCAGCCGCATGTGCGCGCGCTCGGGCAGGTGCGACAGGTGGTGCGGCAGGATGAACAACGACTCGAGAAGCGAAAACAGCAGTACCGAGATCACCACGAGCGGAATGAACTTCAGGAACTTCCCGATCATTCCCGGAATGAACAGGAGGGGAGAGAACGCCGTAACCGTCGTGAGAACGGCAAACGTGACCGGAACCGCGACCCGCTGCGTACCCTCGATCGCGGCGTCGAGCGGCCCGGCCCCCTCCTCTCGCCGTTTGAAGATGTTCTCGCCTACCACGATGGCGTCATCCACCACGATGCCGATCGCGAGAATCAGGGCGAACAGGGACATCATGTTGATCGTGACGCCGAGCCACGGCATCACGGCAAACGTGCCGATGAACGACAACGCGATCCCGACGGCCACCCACCACGAAAGCCGCAGATCCAGAAACAGCGTCAGGGCTAGCAGGACCAGGCCCAGGCCGATGAGCCCGTTCTTGCGAAGCAGGTTGAATCGACTTCTGAGGAGATCTCCATCGTTCTGCCAGATCTCGACCTGAACCCCCCGGGGCATCGACGGTACCGCCACGTCCGCCAGGTATGCCTGCACCACGTCCACGATCTCGGGTACCTGCTCGTCGGCCGTGCGGAACACCTGGACGAACGCAGCGGGGTGTCCGTTGTACAGGGATGTAAGGTCCGCGTCCTGGAAACCGTCCCTGATCGTGGCGATCTGGTCGAGACGGAGCGTGGAGCCGTCGCGCGCCCCGCGCACAATGATCTCCGCGAAGTCGTGGCGATCGTACTTCTGCCCCTTCACCCGGACCAGGATTTCCTCGTCCGCCGTATCCACCCGCCCGCCCGGCAGGTCGAGGCTCGCTCGCCGGACGGCCAGTGCCACGTCGTCGAGGCTGAGACCGTACGAGCGGAGCACATCGTTGGAGACCTCGATCGAGATCTCGTAGTCGCGGACGCCCGTGACCTGCACGTAGGAGATCTCGGGCATCGAGGACAGGTCGTCCTTGATCCGGTTCGCCAGCTCCTTGAGCGTCCTCTCCGGGGCGTCGCCGGTCACCGCGATCTCGATGACCCGGCTGCGGCTGGTTACCTCCGTGACTTCCGGCTTCTCGGCGTCCGCCGGAAAGCTCGTGATCCGGTCGACTTCGGCCTTGATTTCGTCCAGCCGTTTCGCCGTGTCCTCGCCGAGGTTGAGCTCGATGAACACGATGCCGACGCCCTCGGAGGCCGTGGAGTTGATCTGGCTCACGCCCTCGACCGCCTCGACCCGCTCCTCAACGCGCTGGATGATCCCTTCCTCGACCTCTTCAGGAGAGGCCCCCCGGTACTCCACACGTACCTGAACGGCACCGAGATCGGAGTCGGGGAATACTTCCTGGATCACGGTGCTTCCACCCACGAAGCCACCGGCCAGAATCAGGACCATCAGCAGGTTGGCGGCGACCGGGTGGGCCGCCGTCCAGGCGATGGCCCGGTTCATCGCTCGCCCCCGTTCGCCACCTGCACGGTCATGGAGTCGGTGACGATGTCCATCGGACTGACTACGACCGGCTCACCCCCCGCGATGTCGGCGGACACGAACACCTCGCCGCCTATCTCCTGGAGTATTGCCGCCGGCCGCACAATGAGCAGTGTGTCCTGCTCGACCACGTAGACAGACTCCGCGTCGCGGAAGGCCATTCGTGGCAACACGACGTAGGCCTCCCTGGATGCGCCCTGGATGTCCACGGAGGCGTAGGTGCCGAGGAGGAGCGGTGGCCGACGGCCCCCTTCGTCCGACAGGAACGGGTCCGGAACGCGCACCACCACGTCCACGGTACGCGTCTCCTGATTCAGAGCACCCTCGGCCCGGTCGACGTAGGCCGGCCACTCGTACTCGCGACCACCGAACGAGGCCACGACCGAGGCGGGAATTCGGGTCGCCTCGTCTCCGGCACCGGCATCCCACAGGCCCTCGACGAGCGCGGCCTCCGTGTCCGTCAGCGGGACCACGATCTCCACTTCGTCCGTGTCGTACAGGGAGCCGAGGTTCTGCCCCGGGGCCACGTACTGACCCACGTCCACCGACTTGGAGCGCACGATTCCGTCGAACGGCGCGATGATGCGGGTGCGTCCCAGTGCCAGCCGAGCGTCCGCGAGCTGGGCCTCGGCGCTTTTCAGCGATGCCTGCGCCGCCCGGAGCTGCGGCTCGCGGAAGATCAGGCTGCTGAGTGAGGCCGAGTCCGGGGCATCCATTCCCTCCCTGGCCAGCAGGCGCTGGTATTCCTCGCGCGCCAGGGCCTGCTCTTCCTCCCACTGCAGCACTTCGACCTGACGCTGCGCAACGGCAGCGGACGCCGCGTCTACCCTGTTCACGTAATCCGCATCCTCGATACGGAGCAGGAGGTCGCCCTCCTCGAAACGCCCCCCGGAGGCGAAGGCCGGCGAGACCCACTCGACCCGGCCCGCCACCTGAGACGAGAGCACGATCTGGCTCTTCGGCCGGACCGATCCGTTGCCCCGGATCGTGAGGTTGCCCGACCGGACGTCGGCGGGCGCTGTGACAACCAGCGGTACCCGCCGCGGAGGTTCCTGCGCCTCGGGCCTGGGCCTGAACACCATGAGCAGCACGAGGCCGAGGACCCCGGCCCCGATGATCGTGAGGCCCTTGAGCAGGGGACTGAGCCTCTGGAATGCCTTCGCCGGCTTGCTGAGAATGCTCATCGCCCCGCCTCCTCATCCGACGGGAACATCAGTCGATCCATCATCTCGTATTCCTCTTCGAGCTGTTGCCCGAGGTCTTCGTCATCCTGCACCCAGGCGCCACCGAGGGCCCGGTGCACGGCCAGTCGCGCGTCCGCGAGCGAACGCTCGGCAGCGGCGAGGTTGATCTCGGCGCTGGCCAGGTTCTGCCGCGCGTCGAGGTAGGCGATGTAGTTGCCCACACCGCGCTGGAAGGAGCGGAGCTGGTAGTCGACCGAACCGGCAGCCGAGGTGGTCTGGCGACTGAGCGACTCGTATCGCTCCGACTGCTTTTCCAGGTTGACCAGGCTGACCTGTACTTCCTTGAAGGCGGTCAGCACGGTGCGTACGTAGTTGGCGGCCGCTGCCTGGAACTGTGCCTCCGCCACTCCGACGTTGGCCCGCAAGCGGCCACCCTGGAAGATCGGCTGTAGAAGCCCTCCGACCAGGTTGAAGAAGTACTGATCGATCCGAAACAGGTCCGCGAAGGAACCGGCCTGGAGCCCCACCGTCGCGTCGAGCCGGATCTGCGGATACAGCTGCGCTCTGCTCGATCCGATCCGGTAGCGGGCGGCCTCCATTCGCTGCCACGCCGACCACACATCGGGCCGCTGCTCGAGAAGGGCCGCCGTGAGATCGACGGGAATGGGATCGAGAACGACGGCCGGCGCCTCGTCCTAGCCCAGGAGGTCGTCGATCGTGCCGGCGTAACGGCCCAGGAGGATCGAAAGGCGCCCCCTTGCCTCCTCGTACAGGCTCTCCAGCACCGGCAGTGTGGCCTCGGTGTTCCGGTACAGCGACTGGATCGTGTACAGCTCGAACGTGGTGACCAGGCCACTGTAGTAGCGCTCGTTCGTGAGCTCGGCTCGCTCGCGCAGGATGTCGACGCTGAACGTGGTGAGCTCGACCTGGCGCCGGAGCTCCACGATCTCCGCATACGTGGCTATGGTGGCAGAGATCACGGCCAGGCGGGCAGTCTCGTAGTCCCCTTCGCTGGCCAGGAATTCGCTGATCGCGGCCTTCGTCTGGTTCCGGTACTTGCCCCAGAAGTCGATCTCGTAGCTGAAGCCGAGGGCAGCCGTCCACGTGTCGTACTGGAACCGATCCGGGAACAGACTGGGCGAGCCGGGTGGTTGATCGCCTCCACCCCCGATCGCTCCAGCGAATCCGGCGTTCGTGGGAGCATCCTGGTACGTGCCGTCCGCGGAGAGGCCGATCTGCGGGAACAAGTCAGCGCGCGCGATCCGGTATCGCTGCCGGACTTCCTCCACCCGGGCCACGGCTTCCCGGAGGTCCAGGTTGGCGGCGAGGGCCGTGTCGACCAGGGCCTCGAGGACCGGGTCCTCGTATACGGTCCACCAGCGCTCGGCTTCCCGGACTTCGCGAATCGAGTCGGCGACTGCCGCGCTGTCCACCGGAGCGGCGGCATATTGCTCGGGAAGGTTGACCACGGTGGTCGGCTCCCGGACATCGGGGGCGAAGGAACAGCCGCCGGCCAGCAGCCCGAAGACCGCCACGGCGACGATCGGCCTACGCATCGGACACCTCCCGGCTGGCGAGGCCGTGGCACACGACCTCGAACAGGTGGGCCTTGCGCTCTTCCAGGTATGCATCGAAGTCCTCCGCCGCGAGCGGGTTCATCATCTTGACCGTCGGAAGCGTCACGAACGGGAACACGCACGCCGACACGACGGTGAGCATCAGCTGGCGCGCATCCACGGGTCGGATCTCACCGCTCTCCACCGCCAGCTCGACGGCTTCGACCATGGCCCGCTGCGGCGAGCCTTCGGTCGCGAAGGCGCGGGCAAGCATCTCACCGAGGATCGGACTCCCGGCCATGTTCTCGGTCACCATCCACATCGCCGCGTGACGGTGTTCCCGAACCGAATCGATGTAGTGGTCGATGAACGCCTTCAGCGTGTCGGCGAACCGTCCTCCCTCGGCCGGTGCATCGAAGCTGAGGAGGAAGTCGGTGAACAACCGTTCGGCCACTGCCTCATACAGCTGCTGCTTCGTGCGGAAGTAGTAGTGCAGTAACGGACGGTGGATTCCGGCCTCGTCGGCGATCTCCTGCAGCCGTGCCCCGTCCTTGCCCTTTCGCGCGAAGACCTTTAGGGCGGCCTCGAAGATCCGCGTCTCGGTGTCCAGGTCATCGGAACCCGTCGGGACCTGGGACTCGTTCACTTGCGTGCTCACCTCAGCATCCTGTCCAGAGTGTTTGACAACATAGTCAAACAATAACGCCAAATGCTGGATTGTCAACCATGCTTGCACATATTATGTCCTAGACAATTCCTTGACAACAACCGGGAGGTTGCATATCTTGTCCGGGAAGAGGCGAAGCAGCGGATCCAGAATCAGGGAGGAACAGTGGTCAGCAGACTCGGAATCATGACAGCGCCGCTCGCGGAAGAGCTCGAGGCGCATTCGGACCGCCGGAACGGGCACGGCCGTCCGCATAGATCCAACGGAAATGGCAACGGTAACGGTGCGGCAGCCGAGATTGCGGAGCTCCACACATCCGGCGGCGTGGACATGCCCCGGGTCGAGGCGGCCGTCCGCGAGATGCTCATCGGCCTCGGAGAGAATCCGGACCGCGAGGGCCTGGTGGACACGCCGGCGCGGGTGGCGCGCGCGTACCGGGAGATCCTCGGAGGCATGCACGAGGACCCGGGCGATCACCTGGTGCGCCAGTTCTCCCAGGAGCAGACCGGCGACGACATCGTCATTCTTCGGGACATCGACTTCGTGAGCGTGTGCGAGCACCACTTCCTTCCCTTCACCGGCAAGGCTCACGTGGCCTACCTGCCGTCGCACGGCAAGGTGACGGGACTGAGCAAGCTGGCCCGCACGGTGGATGTCTTCGCCCGCCGGCCCCAGCTCCAGGAGCAGCTGACGAGCCAGATCGCGGACGCCATGGTCGAGCACCTCGATCCGCGGGGAGTCGGCGTCGTGGTTCAGGCGGAGCATTCCTGCCTGAAGCTGCGCGGCGCCCGCAAGGCGCACACGGAGATGGTCACGACCGCATTTCGGGGCGAGCTGCGATGGGACCGGGAACTGAGGAGAGAGGTGCTGGGGTTGATGCGGGGGTGAGTAGCAGGACCTCCGGTGACGGCGCTGTAACCCGGTTTGCGCTGGCCGGCGGCCCGTTGCAGGTTCTCAGTCCCCTTTACAGAGACGATTTTGTTAGACTGGTGGCCCGGGCCGTAGAACTCATAGAAGAGCAGGAGTCGATATGTCCTTCCAGTTGCCGAAGCTGCCGTACGCGTTCGATGCGCTCGAGCCGTCCATTGACGCGCGCACCATGGAGATCCACTACACCAAGCACCACCAGGGCTACGTCAACAAGCTGAACGCCGCCCTTGAAGGCCACCCGGAGCTGCAGGACCTGACCGCTCTCGAGCTGCTCCTGAGCCTCGACTCGATCCCCGACAGCGTTCGCACGGCCGTCCGCAACAACGGCGGCGGGCACGTGAACCACTCGCTGTTCTGGACGAACATGAGCCCGAACGGCGGCGGCACGCCGGGCGGAATGCTCGGAGATGCGATCGACGAGTCGTTCGGATCGTTCGTCGAGTTCCACAAGCAGTTCAGCACCGCGGCGGCGACGCGGTTCGGCAGCGGCTGGGCCTGGCTGTGTGCGGCCTCCGATGGCCTGATCGTGACCTCGACCGCCAACCAGGACAACCCGATCTTCACCGACGGTGCGGTGCCGATTCTCGGCCTCGACGTGTGGGAGCACGCGTACTACCTGAACTACCAGAACCGTCGTCCCGACTACATCGAGGCGTTCTGGAACGTGGTAGACTGGGATGAGGTGGCGGCTCGGCTCGCGCTCGTGCGCGCGCACGAGACCTTCGAGGAGATCAAGGGCTGGGCCAAGGGGCAGTGGGATCACCTCAAAGACGCCCTGAAGAAAATCACCGACTGACGTTTCGATGGTCCCGCGGGGGCCGCCTCCGGGCGGTCCCCGTTTTCACTTCCGACGGAGTAACACAACATGAAACGATGGCTTCTTGGCGCCTGCGCTTCCCTGCTGCTGGCCGTGCCGGCCGCGGCGCAGGACAAGCCTAACATCCTGGTGGTGTGGGGCGATGACATCGGCCAGTCGAACATCTCGTTCTACACACGCGGCCTGATGGGCTACCAGACGCCCAACATCGACCGTATCGCCCATGAGGGCATGGCCTTCACCGACTACTACGGCGAGCAGTCGTGCACGGCCGGCCGATCCTCGTTCATCACCGGCCAGAGCGTCTTCCGCACCGGTCTCTCGAAGGTCGGACTGCCGGGGGCCAAGGAAGGCATGCAGATCGCGGACCCGACGATTGCCGTGGTTCTCAAGGACCAGGGCTACGCCACCGGGCAATTCGGAAAGAACCACCTCGGTGACCGCGACGAGATGCTCCCGACCAACAACGGTTTCGACGAATTCTTCGGCAATCTCTACCACCTCAACGCGGAAGAAGAGCCAGAGAACGAGGACTACCCTGGCGACATGGTTCTGGCCGACGGCCAGACGTTCCGGGAAAAATACGGCCCTCGTGGCGTGATCCACTCCTGGGCTAACGACAATGGCACGCAGCGCATCGAGGACACGGGCCCGCTGACGAAGAAGCGGATGGAGACCGTGGACGACGAGACCTCCGACGCGGCCATGAGGTTCATCCGTGATGCGCACGAGCGGGGCGAACCGTTCTTCGTGTGGTGGAGCGGGACGCGCATGCACTTCCGCACGCACGTGAAGGAAGAGCTACGCGGGATCTCGGGACAGGACGAGTACTCCGACGGCATGGTCGAGCACGACATGCACATCGGGAAGTTCCTGGACCTTCTCGATGAGCTGGGCATCGCCGACAACACAATCGTGTTCTACAGCACGGACAACGGCCCCCACTACAACACCTGGCCGGACGCCGCCGCCACCCCGTTCCGCGGCGAGAAGAACACCAACTGGGAAGGCGGCTGGCGGGTGCCCGCCATGGTGCGCTGGCCGGGCAAGATCCCGGCCGACACCTGGAGCAACGGCATCATGCACCATATGGACTGGCTGCCTACCTTCCTC
>JAMJQV010000024.1 GCA_023554435.1 Gemmatimonadota bacterium
CGCGTATCGCCTGCTCCAGGACCTCGGCGTGGACACGGATTACCTGCTGTACGATCGACCGCCAGAGAAATTCAAGAACCCGTTCGGGTTCGATCAGCCGCTGGCGAACTGGGCCGAGCTGGTGACGGCCAACGCTCTGTACGACCGGGCCGGAATCACTCTGCTCTCGGACGTGCACCGCAACACCTCGTACGGACCGCTCAAGCGGGCCCTCGTGAAGGTGGGAATGGAGGAGAACTTCCACCTGAGGCATGGCGAGGTGTGGATGCGCCGGCTGTGCGAGGCGGGCGGGGAAGGGCGCGACCTCGTTCAGAGGGCGGTGGACTGGATGTTCCCCATGGGGGTGGAGTGGTTCGGATTGCCCGATGACCGTAAACGCCACAACGCGCAGCTCGACTTCAAGCTCAAGGGGATGACCAACGACGAGCTCCGCATGACGTGGATGAAGGCCGTCGTCCCCCTGTGCGAGCAGCTCGGCATCCGGGTGCCGGCCCACTCGAACGAGGAGACCGGAGAGGTCGACCTCGAGTACGAGCTTCCCATCGCGTGGGACGCGGACGAGCGGGTGTGGCTGCTCGAGGAGACGATCACCTGGGATGAAGTGTGGGACCGGTGGCGAGCCCGCGGACCCATGAACGAGCAGTTCGTGGAGTCGGTGCGGCGGAGCCGGTTCCAGGTCGAAGACCTGCTGGCGGCCTGAGGGCGCGCGAGGATGAGTTCGCGACTGATTCAGATCAGGCGATCGGGGACGGGCCTTCCCGTACCGGGGCCGGCAGCGGATCCGACGGCGGATGCGGGCTACCAGTCGGCCATCGACCGGAATGTCGATTTCTCGGCTGTATTCGCGGATGCCATGGGTCACAACCCGGATCTCGTGCTCGAGGTCCCGGAGTGGGACACGCCGCCGGCCGATCTCGAGGAACGCGTGTGGCGCGCTCTGTACGAGGTGCCGGACCCCGAGTTTCCGATCTCGCTCGTGGACCTGGGACTGGTATACGGCGTCGAGATCGACGAGCCGGACGCGACCGGTGGCGCACGTGTGACGACAGCGATCACGTTGACCGCGACGGCCTGCCCGTGCGTCGAGTTCATCAAGTGGGACGTGCGCGACCGGTTGCTCCAGGAAGATGGGGTCTCGGAGGTGGACGTTCGCATCACCTGGGATCCGCCCTGGACGACGGAACGCATTACGGACCGGGGTCGTGATGCCCTGAGGCGTGCCGGAGTGTCGATCTGAGAACCGAGGAGACGCCTCGCCAGCCAGCGGGGCGCAACGAAAGCGGGAAGCCATGGGTCACCTGAGCGGCGAGTACCTGTACGAGATCTTCGCTCGTCAGAAGCGTGAGGATCGCCTCGAGCACATCGGAACCGTGTCGGCGCCGAACCCGGCGCTGGCCCGGGCCTACGCCTGGCAGACCTACGACGAGCAGAAGTGGTTCGAGATGGTGGTGGCTCCGCGTGACGCGTTCGAGCCCGTGAACCGGGACGAAGAGCCCTTTACCCTGAGCCCGGCGGCGAACCGATGAGTGCACCCGAAACGGCGGGCTTCCGCACCGCAGACGACGTTCCGGAGGAAGTCCGTGACGATCTCTCGGCCCTCCTCCTGTCCCTGGCCGACAACAAGCGCCTCCTGGGAATGCGCTACTCCGAGTGGCTGCTCGGTGCGCCCACGCTGGAGGCGGGAATCGCCTGCTCCGCGATGGCCCAGGACGAGTGGGGACACTCCCGAATCCTGTACGCGATGCTCAAGGACTTCGGCGAGGACCCGGGCCGCCTGGAGCACGAGCGGGAAGCTGCCGAGTACCTGAACTGTGAGTTGCTCGACGACCCGCCCCAGACGTGGACCGGCCTGGTGGCCCTCAACGCCCTGCTCGACACGGCGTTGTCCGTCCAGATCGAGTCGTTGAAGGACAGCCGCTTCGAGCCCCTCCACTACAAGGTCCGGAAGGTGCTCGAGGAGGAGCGCTTCCACTTCGAGCACGGCCGCGGCTGGCTGGCCCGGATGGGGCAGACGCCCGCGGGGACGACGGCCCTCGCCGGGGCCATGTCCCCCGCCTGGCAGTCCTGCCTGCGGTGGTTCGGCTCTCCCGAAGGCGGGCTGATAACGAGACTGCACGCGGCTGGAGTGTCCGACGCCGGTCCCGACGAGCTTCGGGCCCGGTGGATTCAGCGCATCGGTCCGGCCGTTGCCGGCGCGGGCCTCGATCTGGCCGAACAGCTTGAGGACGGGGCGTGGGGCAGCGCGGTCGAAGTGGACTGGTCCGACTGGGACAGCGCCCGCCGGCGGTCGGGAGCTGGGGTTCTCAACGCCGAAACCCTGGCCGGGGTCCGGGGTGACAAGAACCGCACCATGTTGATGGACTGACCGGTGGCCAAATCCGCTGCTCGCCGATCGCTCGGATCGCCGCTTCACAGTGACGCCATGCCCGATGCGGTCGAATGCCCGTTCTGCCAGGGCTCTGAGAC
>JAMJQV010000222.1 GCA_023554435.1 Gemmatimonadota bacterium
TCTCGCGTCCTACCCGCATACGGAGCGCATGATGAGCGATGATCGCGGCCACTCGTCGGGCCCGAACGGAATCACCCGCAGGTCCTTCGTCGAGAAGGCCGCCACCGGGGCAGTAGCCGCTTCCGCGCTGTCGCTGGTTCCCGGGCAGGTCGCGGGGAGCCCGAAGCCGGATCGCCGGCTGGCCGTCGGCTCGGCCCGAAACACACACTATCCGTCGAACCGAGCCCCCCTGGCGCCGAGCGTCTATGTCCCTCTGCCTCTCGGGGCGGTGAGGCCGGCAGGTTGGCTCGACCGGCAGCTTCGAGGCTGGGCGGAAGGGATGACCGGACGTCTCGACGAGGTATGGCCCGATGTGGGACCGGACAACGGATGGCTCGGCGGCCCGGGCGACGTCTGGGAACGCGGCCCCTACTGGGTGGACGGGCTCCTGCCGCTCGGCCACGTCCTCCAGGACCAGCGGCTGATCGACAAGGCCAACGTGTGGGTGGAAGCGGCTATCGGCAGCCGGAAGCCGAGCGGCTACTTCGGGCCGGTTGGCGAGCGTCCCCAGCCTCGCAGCACACGGCCCGTGTCGGGCGAGGACTGGTGGCCGCACATGATCATGTTGAAGATCCTCCAGAATCACTACGAGGCCACGAGCGACGGACGCGTCCTGGACCTGATGACGGAGTACTTCCGCTTCCAGCTTCGCGAACTGCCTTCCAGGCCTCTCGGCCACTACACGTGGTGGGGCAAGCAGAGAGGTGGGGAGAACCTCGCCAGCGTCCACTGGCTATACAACCGGACGGGTGACGCCTTTCTCCTGGAACTGGGGCAGCTCCTGCACGCGCAGACCGAGCGCTGGGCGACCCGCCCCACCGAGGACCCCGGGCGATGGCACGTGGTGAACACGGCCATGGGCATCAAGCAGCCCGGTCTGTGGTACGCTCAGACAGGGTTCGCGGAAGACTGGGAGCCCGTGGACCGGCTGATCGACTGGCTGACGACGAATCATGGCCAGCCGCAGGGCATATGGTCGGGCGACGAGGAACTGCACGGCACCGACCCGCGGCAGGGTGTCGAGACCTGCGCGATCGTGGAGTACATGTTCAGTCTCGAATCACTGCTTCCCATCGGCGGCGACCTGCGCCACGCCGAGATCCTCGAGAAGCTGGCCTACAACGCGCTTCCGGCCGCCCTGAGTCCGAGGTTCGGCGGACGGCACTACTACCAGCGCCCCAACCAGGTGGCCTGCACTCTGGGCGAACGCAGCTTCACGGTTCGTCACGAGGACGACACCCTCATCGGGCTGGTGACAGGCTACGGGTGCTGCACGGCCAACCTGCACCAGGGGTGGCCGAAGTATGTCCAGCACATGTGGTTTGCTACGCCGGACGACGGCCTGGCGGCCCTGGTGTACGGACCCTGCGAGGTCACGGCTCGGGTCGCGGACGGCACCGAAATCCGGATCGTCGAAGAGACCGAGTACCCGTTCGAGGAGAAGGTGCGCCTCAAGTATCACGGTCCATCCGGTCTGCGGTTTCCGTTGCACCTCCGCATCCCGTCATGGGCGGGCAACAGCACGGTGCGGGTGACGGGGGAGTCCATCACGATTCCGGTGGCGGGCACCATCCATCGTATGGATCGGCTGTGGAACGATGGCGACGTGGTGGAACTGGAGTTTTCGATGACCGTCAGGGCCTCGCGCGGACATGAGAACTCCGTCTCTCTCGAACTCGGTCCGCTGCTGCTGGCGCTGCCACGGCAGGAGGAGTGGAGACAAGTCGGCGGAGGCGAGCCCTTCGGGGACTGGGAGATCCGAACGGCCGAGCCCTGGAACTACGGTATCCGACAGGAGGACGTCGAAGCTCCGGAGGGAGCCTTCGATATCAGGCGGGGCGATGTGCCGGAGCAGCCCTGGGCCTCGGGAACGGCCCCCGGGACCCTGTCGGCAGGGCCACCGCTCCAGGTGGGCTGCGTTGCCCGAAGGGTCGACGAATGGCAGCCGTATGGGGTCGACACAGGGCCCCTGCCCTGGAGCCCCATCCGGTCCGGGCACCCGGACGAGCCGATCATTCTGGTGCCGTATGGCAGCACGAAGATCCGCATCTCGGAGTTCCCCGTCGTGATCTGAGCGGGTCCGACAACCTCAGGGCTCGACGAGGAAAGTCGCCACTTCCCGGGGCGCGAGGGAGATCGGCCCTCCGGCGCTCGCGGGTTCGCCTGCGCCGTCCGCCTCGATCGGCTCGCCCCACGGATCAGAGCGCACCACCGAAGCCGGCGGAGATCCGTCGGGGCCGGCGACCCGAACGGAGTCGGTCTCGTCGGACGGATTGTACAGCCGAAGCAACAGTCCGGGGCCGTCGTCGTGGACCCGGAGGAGCGTCACGACCGCTCGATCGGCGGAGACCCGCAGCGGTGGTCCCGGAATCGGAGCCGCGAGCTCCGTCGCTCGCGTGACGAGCGGTTGAGCGACCTGCAGGGCGAACCGCTCGGCTTCGGCCTCGTCGAATTCGGCATGTGGCCGAAGGGTGTACTGAAGCTCATGCGGCCCGTCCTGGCCCGCCCGGTAGTTCGTCTCCCAGTAGTTGTTCATCACGTAGGAGTACAGCACGGGCGCGGGGTCTGTGGACTCCCGCCAGCCGGCGACCGTGGCGTCGGTACCGATGGAGCCGAGCTGAATCCCCGGGATGTCTACGGACACGAACTGAAGCCCATCCGCCTCGTCGTGGAGATCCGCCCAGCGCTCGAGGGTGGCGTAGTTGTGATTCGCCCCCGGGGCCTGCTCCGTATCGGGCCGCCAGGCCCCGAACGGACCGCTCACCACGGTACTGCCGGGCTCGATGGCCACCGGCAAGCGGAGCAGCACGGCCTCCGGATCGTAGGTCATGGTCTTGTCGAACCGGTGCGTGATTTCCACGCGGTCGCTGCCCGCGAACAGGCGCACCCGGGTCTCGAGTCCGTCCTCGGTTCCTGGAGCCTGCCTCGTGACCGCGGCCGTCCACACCAGAGGACCCGAGTCCACGAGTCGCACGCTGGCCGAACCGCCCGCTTCGACCGCAGCCGGATCTCGCCCTGGCACGTAGAGATACTCGTCCATGACTTCACCAGCGGGAACCAGTTCCCGGCCTTGCGCCAGTCGTTGCAGCGAGGCGATGCCTCCGCTGCGCCCGTCGAGGACTACCCGCACCCGCCCGTTGTCGAGCGTCGCTCCGGAGCCGGGCGAACGGGCGCTCGCGTCGGCGTCCGAGGCTGTCGCTCCGCCGGGTCGGACCCGATACCGCACGCCGCTCCACGGCGGGATGGCACCGGCGGGGAAGGCGAGGCTGCCGTCGGCCAGGCGCTGGGATTCCACCTCGGCGCCGTTCGCGTCGAGAAGGTCGTCGATAAGGCCGGCCGCTTCGGCGGGCAACACGATCACCCCTGAGCGCTCCCACTGCGTCGAGTTCAGTACGTCGATGGCCGCGGGCGGACGGGTGGCCGGTGCGTCGGTCGGGGCGGATCCCAGTGCGCGGCGCCGAAGCCGGTCTGACTGCGCGACCGCGCTCTCCGCGAACTCCTTCTTTCGCTCCCACTGGGCGATCGTGAACTCGGCCTCCGGCTCGCTCACGCTGTTCCAGGATCCCCACGTGTGCTCCAGGAAGAGCAGTACCTCGCGCCAGGCCGCATCGAGTTCATCGGCGGACAGCTGGATTCCCGTCATGGCCGCCAGCGCTTCGGTCTGGACCAGCGACTCCGCCGACCTCCGGGCCATGGCCGTTTCACGCGCCGAAGATGCGGCTCCGTCCTCCCAGTACCCCGTAAGATCTCCGCGCACCACCGGCAGCACGTCGCCCGCGCGGACCTCCAGGGCCTCGAAAAGTTCCGTCACGCTGGAGATCACTATGCGTGGTGTGACGTGGCGCTCGTTCCAGGCGGCTACGGTGGCCGAGAGGGTGGAGTCGGGCGGCCCGTTGTCCGATCCGATGTTGTATCGCACCCCTGCGATCCCGTGCGGCCAGCCTCGGGCCGCGAGCGTGTCCGCATAGGCCAGGATCAACTCCTCGTCCAGGCGCTTCTCGAGGTGCTCGTATCCCAGGCCGGTGTGGAATATCGAGTAGCCCCCGCCGTGCACCCACGTGAGCACCCGCTCCTGGCCCGAGGGAGATTCCCACCAGAAGGGACGGTCGGCCCACGTGTCGAGGAACGAGCCGATCCGATGCCCCCGATTTGGTCCCAGCGACAGGTAGCGCACGCCCAACTGGGCGAGCGTCGGTACCACCCCCCAGCTCATGCCCGGGATGTCGCTGAACATGGCCGAACGAAGTGGCACGCCGGCCTC
>JAMJQV010000223.1 GCA_023554435.1 Gemmatimonadota bacterium
ATCTTCGGCAGGGTGACCTGCCGTCCCTCACGCTGCCCGGGATCCGACTCGGCGGTGGCGAAATTGGGCGAAATGTCGTCGTGCGTGTCGATCGTGATCACGCGCTCGTGGATCTCGCGCGCACGGGTTTCCAGGTCATCCACGAACGGTGCCTCCTGCTGGCCGCAGGCGCTTGCCGGGAAGACCAACGCGGACAAGACGAATGCGAGCGGTAGTTTGGGATCGAAGCGCGAAGGGCGCATGGTGACTCCAGTATCGAGTGCCTCCGTCGGGCCGTTCTCTCGGCCCCGAACCTCGACCCTGGACCCGGCGCGCGCAATGAGACATTAGTACACCGGTCCGGGCGGCTTCTGGAGCTTGCCGATGACGACGCGGATCGCGAACCTGCACGCCTACCCCGCACGTGGAGGCATTCCGTGAAGTCATTGGCGTCGTGGACCGTGACCCTCGCCGCTGTCAGCCTGTTCGCCGGACCTCTCCCGGCACAGGAGACCTGGGACGGAGCGTCGTGGGAGGAGCTGCGCGACCGCCCGTACCCCGAGTGGTTCACCGAGGCCAAGCTGGGGATCTTCATCCACTGGGGTGCCTACTCGGTGCCCGCCTACTCGGGCCCCGAGGACTACGCGGAGTGGTTCTACCGTGGCCTCCAGGTCGGGGATTCCCTCCGCATCCGGTTCATGCGCGACCACTACGGCGACGACTTCAAGTACGCCGACTTCGCTCCTCTCTTCAGGGCAGAGCTGTTCGATCCCGATGAGTGGGCTGACCTGTTCAGGCAGGCCGGAGCCCGGTACGTGGTTCTCGTGTCGAAGCACCACGACGGCTACGCCCTGTGGCCCAGCGCCTACTCGCCGGGCTGGAATAGCGCGGAAGTCGGACCCCGGCGGGACCTCGTTGGCGATCTCACGGACGCGGTACGCGAGGCGGGCCTCCGGATGGGCCTGTACTACTCGCTGGGCGAGTGGACGAACCCGCTTCACCGCTGGTACACCGACCCACCGGAGTCCATCGGTCCGTACGTGGACCAGCACATGGTCCCGCAGTTCAAAGAGGTCGTCGAAGCGTACCAGCCCGATCTCATCTTCTCGGACGGGGAATGGCTCAACTCGGCCGAGCAGCTTCGCTCCCGGGACATGATCGGCTGGTACTTCGACACGATCGGCCCGGACGCCGTCGTCAACGACCGGTGGGGCGGAGGCAGCGACATCGGGTTCCGGACTCCCGAGTACAGCTCCGGGATCGAATTGACGGATCGGCCGTGGACCGAAGTGCGTGGAATCGGGCGCTCGTTCGGCTTCAACCGGAACGAGAAGCTGGACGCCTACATGACGCCGGAGCAGCTGGTTCACTTCTTCGCAGCGGCCGTGGCGGGCGGCGGCGGGATGATCCTCAACGTGGGGCCGAAGGCCGATGGCCAGATTCCCCTGCTGCAGCAGGAACGCCTGCGGCAGCTGGGTGAGTGGCTCGAGGTGAACGGTGACGCGATCTACGGTTCCGACCCCTGGTGGAAGACGGGCGAGCACCGGGAAGTGACGCTCGAGCGCGTCGACCCCGTGATCGACTTCTACTGGAACCGGAACGGCCCGGGACACCCGATCCGCGAGGACGACTTCACGGCCGAATGGTGGGGATACCTCGAGCCACCGCAGACCGGCGACTACACGTTCTCGGCCACGGCCGACGACGGGGTACGGGCGTGGGTGGACGGCCGCCTGGTGGTCGACGAGTGGAACGACGAGGAACCGAGCGCCGCGGGCCCCACCATACGCCTGGTTGGAGGGCTTCGAGTCCCGGTCCGCGTGGAGTACCGCGAAGAGAAGGTCATGGCGTCCGTCCGCCTGGAATGGTCGGCCGACGGAGGCGAAACGGAGGTGATCCCGACCGCTCACCTGTATTCCGCGTCCGACGGGCGGGAGGCCGACGGCCTGGCCGCGACCTACAAGTCGATGCGGCAGTACCTGGCGTACACACAGAAGGACGGCGACCTGTACGCCATCACGTTCGAATGGCCGGACGGGAATCTCGAACTCCCGATTCCCGAGCCTCCGGCGGAGACCCGCATCACCCTGCTGGGGCGGGACGGAGAGCTCCCGTGGCGCTACCGGGCCGGGTCGCTTCAGATCGACCTGGCCGACATCCCCGCCAGCGAGGTCCCGGGCCAGTGGGCCTGGACCGTGCGGCTCGAGGGCTACGCCGCGGCGGTTCCGGTCGATTCAGGAGATGACGAGTGAGCCGACTCCGGTGGTTCTTCGCCTCGCCGCTCCGGCTCGGACTCACACTCGCCGGCGTATTGCTGGCCGGACTCCTGGCCTGGGAAACCGCCCTCGACCGATGGCCCGAAATCGTGGAAGCGTCGCGGAGCGGAGCACTGGTCCGGCAGCCTGAGGGCATCCTGCGCGATTTCAGAATCGCCATCGTACACTGCCTTCTGATCGGCTACCTGCCGGCGGCCTTCCTGGCCGTTGTGCTGCGCGGTCGAGAGACGGTGCGCGCCCTCCAGGGAGCACTCGACTGCACACCCCAGGAATGTGAGACACTGGCGAACTCGATCCGTCTCAGCCTGGGCGGATTGACCGCGGCAGGGCTCATCGGCCTCGCTCTGGGCATCGGCACTCCCTTCCTGACCCCGCCCGTACCCCAGGACCTGTGGAATCCAGCTACCTGGAACGCGGAGGTGGCCTGGCACCGGGTGCTGGGCCCACTGGCCATGGTGTGGTCGGCGATGCTCGTCTACGCCATCGTGGTCGTGTCGCGACGCATGTCTAACCTCGCCCTCGACTTGAAGTCCATCGATCTGTTCGACCTCGAACCGCTGCTCCCGTTCACGCAGCAGGGCCTTGTGAACGCATTGTTGCTGATGGGAGGCGTGGCGATCGCCGGACTGATGGTGCTGACGGAGTCCGGATTCGGCCTCCTGGGTCTTCTCATGGGAACGGCGACCTTCACGGTGGCGGGCTTCGTGGCAGCACTCCCCATGCGAGGGGTGCACCGGCGCATCACTCAGGCCAAGGCAGTTGAACTGGAATGGGTGGAGGCTAAGCTCCGTGAGCAGCGCACGGTGCTGAAGGCGGGTTCAGATCGTACATCCGGGGATCTTTCGGACCTCGCCGCATACCGTGACCTGGTGCGTGGCGTGCGCGACTGGCCCATCAGCACATCGTCCTACGTCCGTTTTGCCCTCTACCTGCTGATCCCGCTCGCTTCGTGGGCCGCTGCGGCGGTGGTAGAACGCCTGGTCGACGCCCTGCTCTGACTCTCCCCTCCGGGCGGATGAGCCGCTTCCCTGGAACGCGTCTCCGCAGCGAAGCGAGGACTAGCGTGAAGGGGAAGCGGTCATCCGCGTCTCCGCAGTGAAGCGAGGACTAGCGCGCAGGGGGAGCGGTCATCCGCGTCCGACTAGTAGCCCTACTTGCCTGCCCAGCGGTCCTCGGTCGGCGCCATGATGTGCGCGTAGGGCGTGTTCGGCCACATGACCCACGGACCGCCGTTGCGGTGATCGGTGGTGATGCCCTCCAGCATGGCTGGGTCCGGCACGATGATCATCATGTGCCCGCCGATACCCGTCACCCAGTCGTCCTCGCCCGTCGGTTCCGTGGCCGTCGGGTCCGAGTTGCTCACCGCCGCGTCACCCTGGAGCATGTACGCGAACCCGATCCGGTCGATTTCGGGCTCCTCGCCGTTCACGAAGGCTTGCAGGAAGGCAATCCAGGGTCCCTCGACGCACCACGGATCCGTGGCGTCGGTGTCGGGGCGGTCGGGCAGGCATACCCAGTCGTTCGTGCCCTCGCGCACCACGTTCAGTCCCCAGTCCATGATCGTGGCATCCGCCGAGATCGAAGGCGGTCCGGCGCTCATGGCGCTCTTGATGACCTTGTCCTGCGCGATCGCAGTGGAAGTGAGAAACAACAGCGCCGCGAACGCGGCTACAGACGTGCGAATCATACAGAGCCTCCCGTGGGGG
>JAMJQV010000224.1 GCA_023554435.1 Gemmatimonadota bacterium
GCAGCCTCGGTGCTGCTGATCGCGGTAGCACCCGATACAGCTCTCGGCCAGCGAAACCCCAGGTGGGGCAACGGTGGAGTCGAGTTCAATGCCCACCTTGGGCTCATGAATGACGAACCCGAGTTCAAACCGGGTGACAACTCGCAGGACCTGATTCGACGTGACGCGGTAGTGGGACTCAGGGTCAACTACGTGTTCCCATGGCGAGGGTTCTTAGGCATCGAAGCGCAGAACTCGCTCCAGCGGCTTGTGACCGAGTCGGGGGCCTCGACGACCAACATGACCACGTGGTGGTTCACGGGCGTGATCGGGTACCACTTCCAATTCGGTCAGAATTTTCAGCTCTTCCCGATCATCGGGGCGGGCGTAGCGCATTTCTATATCAGGGACTTCAGTCCGGAGACCGACTTTGCGCTGAGCTATGGCCTGGGCGCCAAGTACTACGTCTGGCACAACGTGGCGGTGCGCGCGGACATCCGTCAGCATCATGTTCCGGACGCGCTCACGAGCATTCGTGAGGAAGCCACTGGCGGTCCGGTGCCCGAGGCCGACCTGTTCATGAACGAAGTCAGCATCGGTGTCTCCTACTTCCTCGGCGGGCCGAAGGACTCCGACAAGGACGGCGTGTACAATCGCGGCGACCTGTGTCCGGACACCCCGGCCGGCGTGATCGTCGACGATGACGGCTGTCCGATGGACTCGGATCTCGACGGCGTGCCCGACGGGTGGGACCAGTGTCCCAACACGCCGCGTGGCGCCACGGTCGACGAGTACGGCTGTCCGTGGGACGAGGACCTGGACATGATCCTCAACGGGCTCGACAAGTGTCCCGATACTCCGCCTGGGGCCCTGGTGGATGCGGATGGGTGCCCGTTCGACACCGACAACGACGGCTACCTGGACGGAATCGATCGTTGCCCGGACACTCCGCCGGGTGCGGTGGTGGACGACAGGGGATGCAGCGAGATCCAGGAGGGAATCCAGGAAGGGCTTCTCGTGCTTCACAACGTGTACTTCGACTTCGACGAAGATACCTTGAGGCCCGAGTCACTGCCGATCCTGAACGAGGTGGGTCTGGCCCTGCTGCAGAGGCCGGGGATCAAGTTCGAGATCCAGGGACACACGGATGCGATCGCCTCGATGGAGTACAACCAGGAGCTGAGCGAACGGCGGGCGAACACCGTGCTCACCTGGCTGACGGACAATTTTCCCGAGCTCGACACCTCGCTCTATTCATACCGCGGGATGGGCGAGAACCGCCCGCGGGCCACGAACGAAACGCCGGAAGGTAGGCAGGAAAACCGGCGCGTGGAGTTCCACGAGATCGACTGATTGCCGGGAGGTGCGGCGCGGAAGGTACGGCGTGGACACCGTGCCAGCCTGACCCAGAACTGAGAGCCGGCCGGGGGTAACCCCGGCCGGCTCTTTCATCTAGCCCCGCGACTTCGATGTTCGCGCCACCCTGCCCATCGACTGCCGTCTCTACGGATAGAAGCCGGGCGGCTCCACCGCCGCCGCGAACTCCCACCCGATCCAGAAGATCAGTCGAGTGAGGCGGGCCGTCTTCTCGTAGTCGAGCCGGTACGCCTCGTCCGTAGCCTGATGGTAGTCTTCGTGCAGGCCGCTCGTCAGGAATAGCACGGGCACGCCGTACGGGATGAAGGGTGCCTGGTCCGACCGGTTGACCAGGTTCTCACCGGGCCAAGGATCGGTCAGCAGATTCATGTTGAGTTCGGGATGCGCATCGGCCACCCGGTCGGCTCTCTCGAATATGTCCGAGTCGAGCTGATATACGGCGGCCACGGTGTCCGTCCAGTTACGGCCGACCATGTCCAGGTTGATCATGGACACGACCTGGCCGATCGGCGCCTCCTGGCTGCCGGCGTAATACCGTGACCCGAGCAGACCTCTCTCCTCACCGCTGAACAGCACGAAGATGATCGAACGGGCCGGTGGCGTGGCGAGGGAAGCAAAGGCCTCGGCAAGCTCGAGGACCGCGGACGTACCCGATCCGTTGTCGTCCGCACCGTTGTAGATCGAATCCCCGTCGACCGGCGTGCGGATGCCGACGTGGTCGAAGTGAGCGCCGATCACCAGGTACTCGCCGCTGAGGCCGGGATCGGACCCTGGAAGTCGGGCGATCACGTTGAGCGTGCGGAGTGTGTCCTCCTGGGCCGCGAAGAACCACTGGACGTATGGGCAATGCTCGTCCGCGATGCCCCGCGTGTCGCACTCGTTCCGCTCATCGGTCCCGTCCGGCTGCAGGCCCATCCGGTCGAGTTCCGAGGCCAGGTAACCGGCAGTCTTCAGGAGTCCGGGACTCGGGGTCCAGCGTCCC
>JAMJQV010000225.1 GCA_023554435.1 Gemmatimonadota bacterium
AAACTACATCCGGAAGCTGGATGCGACGAGAGCCGCCCCGAGGAGCGGCTCTCGCCGTGATAGAGGTGGCGTGGAGGCAAGACAAGAAACGAGGGTGGCGGCCCCCACCACACGCCCTCACCTCACCTCACACGCCACGACTTCCTGCGAATGACGGAGAACATACTAAACTGGCCCCCGGTATGCCTGTATTGGACCTTAGTCGTACGTCAGGCGACCGCGGCTCGCGGCAGGATTATGGCAGGCCGCCGCGGTTGATATTGCGCCGGCCGTAACCTAACTTCCTCCGGTGCAATCGGGCCGACCTGACAGGCCCCTGACAGGCCGAAGTCCGATTGTCGAAACGGCCCCCTCGTTTCGTTCGACTCCGCTTCGGGGAGCGTGTCGACTTCGGTCCCCCACGGAATTCGGAGCGCCCGACTTTCGGCGTAATCGCCATGCCAGCAACCGATAGCGAGAACCCTGCAATCGCCGGCTCTCTCCTCGGTTTCCGGGATTTCCGGTCACTGTCAGAGGGTTCATCCACCTTGTACCTGCGGCCCCGTCATTCGCCCCGGTCCCCAGTCCAGAATGGAGGAGCATCATGATCCGCTGGAACCGACCCCACCTGGCGATCGCCCTCGCGGCGTTCGCGCTCGCGAGCTGCTCGGACAGCCAGGAGTTGCCGACCGAGCCGCAGGCCGTCGACCTGCCGGCGACGACGGCGCCGAGCTTCAACGCGATCCCCGATCTCGACCCCTTGCCCGACTTCACGGTCCCCGATCCGGCGGTTGTCTGCGCGGATGGCGAGACCTACGCTCTCTACGCCGGTCAGACCGAAGAGGTCGGGTTCATCTGCGTCGACGACGACGGCAGTCAATTGAGCGTCAAATACTACTCGGGGAGCGCGAACTGGTGCTTCCTGGAGACGCACACCGATCTGTTCGAAGACGCGGGTGGTTTTACCGACGTGCCTCACAAGAACGGCAACCCGATTCCCGGCCAGTTCGAATACGTGGACGATGAGCTCGGATGCCTGTATGAGGCTGGACCCTACACCTTCGACGTGATGCCCGGTGGTTATTACATCGCGGCGCACGCGGTCGTGCAGGAGATTCTTCGGTTCGGGCCCTACGCGGCGGACGAAGTTTACGGCTTCGACCAGGGCGTGCGGAAGGACGGTGGCCCGATCGCCGAGGCGCGGACCTATCCAGTTCAGGCCCTCGTACCCGACTACCTGGGGCCCGGGAACCCGGTCACGTTCTTCAGCCTCGGATTCGCTCCCGTCGGCACTATGATGAAGCGTTACGTGTCTGTGAAATTCATGTGCCCCGTGCGAAATGCGTACGGTCACGACCTCGAGGTCTGGGAAGCCACGAACGGCACCTATCCCCTGGAGATGGCCAAGGTCTTTGCCTCGATGAACGGCACGAACTGGACCGAGCTGGGCTCCGCCGACAACACGGCCTCGACACACCCGTCTCGCGCTTCGAGCTTCGATCTGGGCGATTTCCCGTACGTCAAGTACGTGAAGGTAGTCGACATGACAGATCCCGCGATCCACAACAACGCCGCGGACGCCTTCGACGTGGACGGGGTTCTCGCACTGAACGACTGCTGGGGCCGTGACGAGACGGCGTGGGCAGGCGACCCGATGTGCGAGAGCGACGACAGGAACGACATCGGCTGCGACTTCCCGGGCCGGAACTGGGCCACGTACGTCCACTACACGGTCGCGGAGCCGATGCCCGTGAAGGTGGCAGCGGCCCGCTTCCGCTCATTCGGCAACACGGGCGGCGGTGAGGTCTACGTCGGCATCGGGGACGTCGGTGTGGGAGCGAACCGTGTCGAGACGAACTACACATGGGTCAAGCCGGGCTCTTATGCGGTCAACTTCGTCTATGACCCGGTCGCCGGAACGCTCGTCGCTGAGTGGGACGACGAGTCGCTGACGTATACGATATCGGGCGGCACGCTGCCGCCGATGGACTCCTTCGAGCTCGCCGTCGTTCAGCGGGACGTCGATGCGACCGTCGAGTTCAACGGCGTCTTCTGCGACGGCGCCTCTGTCGGCGCGGGCAACTTTGCCGGGGACGGCACCTTCCTGGTCTTCCCGTTCGGCGAGGACGAATGCGGTGACGGCGACCTCGATAACGGCTTCAACATCAGCGGCACGCTGGTGATCGATGATCCGTTCGGCACGTCACAGGAGAAGAGCAAGCTGGAGATTCTGGTCGGCCGGAATCTGGACTGACAGTTCCTTTCAAATCCACAACTCGGGGGGAACGCCATCCGGCGTCCCCCCGCACACCTGCCCCGGCCTTCTCTCTCCGATAGGAGCCCCCTGCACGCCACCCTGTATTCCCGCTCGCCCGAATTGTATAGTGACCGCCGTTCCGATCGGATTCCGCCGGTCGGGCCTGGCTCAGTCCCGAGGAGACGATGCCGAACACACCTGGCGACCGGCGCCTCAGCGTCCTGCTCTGGATTCTTTCCTTCCTTCTCATGCTGGGCGCGGGCGTCTACCAGCGCCTCACCGGGCCGACGCATCCGATGCGCGTAGCCGTGGAGGTCGGCGACGAAGAGCGGACGATGCGCCTGGTACGGGCGGCCTGGACGGAC
>JAMJQV010000003.1 GCA_023554435.1 Gemmatimonadota bacterium
GCCGTCCTCCTGGGCTCGGGTGGGGCAGGGAGGACGGCCCTGGATCTCGCGTCGGAGGTCCTGGTCCGCTACGGGGGGTCTCTCCGTCGCCTGGGGGCTGCCGAGCCGGGGGAGCTTGCCACCGGGCCGGGAATCGGTCCGGCGCGTGCCTGCACGCTGGTGGCGGCGTTTGAGCTGGGTAGGCGGGCGTCGGCCGAGCCGGCACGCCGGGATACCCGCATCCAGGGGCCGGGCGACGTCTTCCGCAGGCTGGGTCCCGCGCTCCGGGACCGGAAGCAGGAGGAGTTCTGGTCGGTCTACCTCGATACGCAGAACCGGGTGATCTCGGAGCGCTGCGTGACGGTGGGCCTTCTCAATTCCTCGCTCGTGCATCCGCGGGAGGTATTCGCCCCGGCGATCGCCCACGCGGCGGCCAGCGTGGTGCTTGCCCACAACCACCCCAGCGGCGACCCCGATCCCTCGCCGGAAGATCTCGAGGTCACGTGGCAGCTGGTCGAGAGTGGGCGGCTTCTCGGGATTCCCGTCCGGGACCACATCATCATCGGGGACGGGCGGTATGTGAGCCTGCTGGAGCGGGGGCTGGTGCCCCCGGTCGGCTCGGAGCCGCGAGTCAGAACGGTCTCGGCTCGTAGCCTTCGAGACAATGCGTCCGCAGATGGTGCGACCTGTCTCTGATCCGGTCGCGGCGCTCTAGCTGTGCCAGTAGCTTGCCATTTCACCACTTGTGGCTATGTTATTTGCAATAATGCTATTTATGATAATGTTGCTTACCGTAGGATCGGGGGTGGCGGTGCAACACAGCAATCCATTCCAGTTCGGACGGGAGCTGGGGACAGGCGAACTCGTCGATCGCGAGAAGGAAATCCAACTCGTGCGCCGCACCGTCGAAAACCGGGGCAAGCTCTTCCTGATCGGGCCACGACGGTACGGAAAGACCTCGATCCTCAAGGTCGTCGAGGATCAGCTCACGGCCGGGGGAGCCGTGATCCTCCGATTCGATGCGGAGGCCTACGGCAGCATCGACCGCCTGGCCGATGCCATCCTGACGGCTGCTACGCGAAGCTTCTCCGGCTCTTTCGAGCGCGTGGGGAAGCGGGTCGCGCAGTTCTTCGGGTCCCTCCGGCCCGAGTTGACGATGTCACCGGATCAGTCGGTCACGGCATCGATCGGCCTCTCCCGGACGCGGAAGGAGGATCTACCCACGCTGGTGCAGGTTCTGAACGGTGTGGAGGCGATGGCCGCCGGTCGCGACGAGCCCGTCGCGCTGATTTTGGACGAATTCCAGTTCCTGGTCGGGGCGGGACAGAGCGCCGAGCGACAGCTCCGTGCATGCGTTCAGCGGCACCGGAATGTCGCCTACGTGTTTGCCGGCTCGAAGACCCATCTGCTCGGCGAGTTGACCGGGTCGCCACTCAGGCCGTTCTACAAGCTGGGGGCGCGGCACTTCCTCGGCCCGTTGCCCGGGGCGGACTTCGCCGCGTTTCTGAGGTCCGGCTTCGAGGACTCGGGATACGCCGTGCAGGAACCAGCGCTGCAGGCGATCCTCGCCCTGGCCGACGAGGTCCCGTACAACGTCCAGCAGCTGGCGCACACATGTTGGGAAGATCTGCGGACTTCCGAGGATCCCGTGCTGTCGGAGGACGTTGTGAAGAATGCTCTCGACTGGCTGGTGCGCTCCAACGATCCATTCTACACCAAGCTGTGGGGACGACTGTCGCGACAGCAAATGCGAACCGTCTACGCCGTAATCGGCGAAGCGGGGCGAGGCATGTTCAGCCACGCGGTGGCGCGCCGCTACGGTGTACCGACACCGACGATGCAGTCATCTCTGGCGAAGCTGGTCTCCGACGGGATGATCCGGGAAGAGCAGGAGATGGGTACCACCCGGTATCGTCTCGAGGATCCCTTCCTGGCGCACTGGCTGGCTCTGGTCCAGCCCAGGTGAGTCCGAGGTCCCTTCGGACAGCCGCTCCGTCTTTTGCATGGCACGCGAGTTGCTCTCTATGTTTGGATTCACCCCGGCCCGGTGCGAGAGCGGATCAGGGCAACTCGCGGCCCGGTGCGGGTATGCGTGCGGGACACCGTTTCTCGAAGGGATGCCGTGGCCACGAAGTCGACCGAGGTCGTGAAGAAGGACGATTCAGCCCCTGGCGGGGACTCGGCTCAGTCCATCCTGCCGCCGGAGTTCATGGCGGCGATCGCCGGCTCGGAAGACCGCCTCGACCTGGAGCTCCTGGCGCTCGCGTTCCAGTACGCGAAAGACAAGCACGCGGGCCAGAAGCGCAGCTCGGGCGAGGACTACATCACCCACTGCGTCCAGGTGGCCACCATCCTCGGTGAGATCCACCGCGACACCGTGAGCATCGCCGCATCCCTCCTGCACGACGTGGTCGAGGACAGCCGGACCACGGTCGAGGAGATCGAGCGCGAGTTCGGCGGCGAAATCGCCACCATCGTGGACGGTCTGACCAAGATCTCGCGGGTAGAGATCCGGTCGCTGGCCGAGCGGCAGGTGGAGACGTACCGGAAGCTGCTGCTGTCGATGGCCCGCGACGCCCGCGTGATCATCGTGAAGCTGGCCGATCGTCTTCACAACATGCGGACGCTGGAACACCTGAATCCGGCCAGTCAGCGAAGGATCGCTCTCGAGACGCGGGATATTTACGCCCCGCTGGCACACCGCCTGGGGATGGCCCGTGTGCGTTGGGAGCTGGAAGACCTGGCGTTCAAGTTCCTCGAGGCCGAGGAGTACCGCTCGGTTGCCACGACGGTGTCCGACAAGCGCAGCGAACGGGAAGCCCTGATCGCGCAGATGGTGGCGCCGCTCAAGGAGGAGCTCCGTGCGGCGGGACTGGATTGCGACGTGGAGGGGAGGGCCAAGCACCTGTGGTCGATCCACCGCAAGATGGCCAAGCGTGGTCGACCGTACGAGGAGATATACGACGGACTCGCGGTGCGAGTAATCCTGGATTCGGTC
Organism: Gemmatimonadota bacterium; assembly: GCA_023554435.1. Lineage (GTDB taxonomy): Bacteria > Gemmatimonadota > Gemmatimonadetes > Palauibacterales > Palauibacteraceae > Benthicola. The sequence continues at coordinate 2,978 of JAMJQV010000003.1, forward strand.
CGGGACTGCTATCACGCGCTGGGCGTGATCCACAACAAGTGGACTCCGCTCACGGAGCGCTTTCACGACTACATAGCCACCCCGAAGTCGAACCTGTACCAGAGCCTGCACACGACCATCTTCGGGCCGGGCGGACGGCTGTACGAGATCCAGCTCCGCACGGAGGAGATGCACCGCACGGCGGAGCTCGGGATCGCCGCTCACTGGAGGTACAAGGAGAACCGGGAAGGCGACGAGGTCGACGAGAAGCTCACGTGGTTCCGCCAGGTGCTGGAATGGCAGCAGGAGACGCGGGAGCCGGAGGAGTTCCTCGAATTCCTGAAGATTGACCTGTTCCAGGACGAGATCTTCGTCTTCACCCCCGCCGGTGACGTGAAGCAGCTTCCCAAGGGCGCGACGCCTATCGATTTTGCTTACGCGGTCCACACGGAGGTCGGTACGCGGTGTTCCGGCGCCAAGGTGAACGGCCGGATCGCGCCTCTCTCCCGCGCGCTGCGCAATGGGGACACGGTCGAGATCCTGACCTCCGACTCGCAGACGCCGTCGCGCGACTGGCTCGGGTTCGTACAGACGAGCCGCGCCCGCCATCGCGTCAGGCAGTGGATCCGGCGGGAGGAGTACGACTCTTCCGTGCGATTGGGACGCGAGATCCTCGCCAGGGAATGGCGGCGCAAGCGGCTGAAGCCGACCGAGGAAGAGATCGCCGCGGCGGTGAAAGCTCTGGGCGTCAACGACGGAGCCGACGGTCTGTTTGCTGCCGTCGGTCGCGGGGACATCGGCATGACGAAGGTCATGCGGGCCGTGTTCCCGGAGGACGCGCCGGAGCGCGAGAAGCTGGACCACCCTCTATCGAAGTTCGTGAAGAAGGTGTGGAGCGGATCCAAGGGCGTACGGATCCAGGGAATGGACAATTTGATGGTCCGCTATTCCCAGTGTTGTCAACCAGTTCCGGGCGATGAGGTAATCGGATACATTACCGTTGGGCGCGGCATCTCGATCCACCGGCGCGACTGCCCGAATGTCCTCAACCTTCCCGATCTGCCCGAACGGCGCATCGTGATCGATTGGGATGACGACGGGGCGCAGCGGTTCCTGGTCCGCATCGTCATGGAGGGGACGGACCGTCACGGCCTGTTCGCCGACATCGCCAAGTCGATCAGCGACACCGGAACCAACATCCAGTCGGCCGACATCAAGTCCCCCGAGGGAGGCATGACGGGGCAGTTCGTGGTGGAAGTCGAGAACCTGGCTCACCTCAAGAAGGTGATGCGACAGATCCGCAGGGTGAAGGGCGTGATCAGCGTGGAGCGGAAAGAGAGTTTTAGTGACAGCGACCTGACCCTCGAGGTGTAGCGCTACAGCCGGTCTTCACTCCGAAAGACGCGCGATCTCCGCGTCGATCTCCGCCACCTGTGCTTCCAGCTCCGCCATCAGGTCGATCGATCGCTGCACGCCCGGGTCGATTCGCAGCATCGCCGCTACCACGCTGTCGCGCAGGGTCCCGAACGCCTGCATCACCAGGGGATCCTGAAACGCCCTGTCGATGACCGGCCTCAGGCTGCGCTCCACTTCCGCCAATTCCGCCGCCACGGCAGCTCGTTCCTCCGGCTCCACGGGGCGTGGATCCTCTTCGCCCTCCTGAATCAGCGTCGGGGTGGCCATGTCCTGCAGGTCGTGCCCCACGGCCCGCGCGCGGTCGAGGAGCTCGACCGCCTCCGGATCGTCGCGGAGGACGGCAGCTCGCAGTTCCGCATTGAACGTATCCTGCGCAGCGCGGACTGCCGGTTGCTCGAGCGCCTGGCCCTGCACCCGCCGGATCGCGTTCTGCACGGACGAGAATTGCATCAGCAGTGAACGTCGCTGGCTCCGAAGTTCAGCCAGCTCCTCCTGCTTCGCAGAATCCGAGCACGAAATGACCGTGGTGAGGAGTACGGCCAGCGCCATGGGAATACGCATGTGTCGAGTCATGTCGGCCTCTGGTGCAGCCCCTTGTACGAGCGGTAACGAGGCCGCAACGTGATCGGCGCGCCGCATCCAGTCAAGCGGGCCCGACCGGGGCTGGTGAGCCGCCAGCCGGGGGCCGACAGAGGAGATGTCGTGACACCAGATCGTTTCGCTCTCGAGCTTCCGTTCGAGCCGACCGGCGACCAGCCGCAGGCAATCAGGGCCCTGGCCGAGGGCGTGCGCCAGGGCGAGCAATGGCAGACCCTGCTGGGTGTCACGGGAAGCGGCAAGACGGTCACCATGGCCGGGGTGATCCAGCAGACGGGCCTTCCAACCCTGGTGATGAGTCACAACAAGACTCTCGCCGCCCAGCTGTACGGGGAGCTGAAGCAGTTCTTCCCGCGAAACGCGGTGGAGTACTTCATCTCCTACTACGACTACTACCAGCCCGAAGCATACGTGCCGACGACGGACACGTACATCGAGAAGGACGCGTCGATCAACGAGGACATCGATCGACTTCGGCTTCGGGCGACCTCCTCACTCATGGAGCGAAGCGACGTAATCGTCGTGGCCTCCGTCTCCGCGATCTACGGCCTGGGCGATCCCCGCTCCTACCGCTCGCAGATGCTCACGCTGGAGGTCGGTCAGCAGATCGGGCGGCGCGACATCCTGGCGGGCCTGGTCCAGATCCAGTACGGCCGGAACGACATCGACTTTCGGCGCGGTACGTTCCGGGTGCGGGGCGACGTCATCGAGGTGCTGCCGGCCTACGAGGAGCAGGCCGTCCGTATCGAACTGTTCGGCGACGAGGTGGAGCGTATCACGAAGATCGATCCACTGACCGGCAAGGCGATCGCCTCGCTCCAGCGCACGGCCGTCTTCCCGGCCACTCACTACGCGGTGGACCCGGCTCGCCTGGAAAGGGCGATCGACGGAATCCTGACCGAGCTCGAGATCCGCCTGATGGACCTGCGGACCGATGGCCGGTTGCTGGAGGCCCAGCGGCTGGAGCAGAGGACCCGGTTCGACGTGGAGATGCTCCGTGAGATCGGGGTGTGCCAGGGGATCGAGAACTACTCGCGCTATTTCGATGGCCGCGAACCGGGAGAGAGGCCCTACTGCCTGCTCAACTACTTCCCGAAGGACTTCCTCGTCATCGTCGATGAGTCGCACGTCAGCATTCCCCAGATCGGGGCGATGTACAAGGGAGACCGCAGCCGCAAGACGACCCTCGTCGAGTATGGCTTCCGGCTGCCGTCCGCTCTCGACAACCGGCCGCTCGAGTTCGAGGAGTGGGAGGCCATCGTATCGTCCGTCATATTCACCAGCGCGACACCCGGAGACTACGAGCTGGGTCGCTCGGAGGGGGTGGTGGTCGAGCAGCTGATCCGGCCCACGGGATTGCTCGATCCGGGCGTCGAGATCCGGCCGGTGTCGGGCCAGGTGGACGACCTTCTCGAGGAGATCCGCGTCCGCACGGCTCGCTCGGAGAGGATCCTCGTGACCACGCTGACCAAGCGGATGGCCGAGGACCTGTCCGAGTACCTGGCGGCGCGGGGCGTCCGGGTGCGCTACCTGCACAGCGACATCCACACGATCGAGCGGGTCGAGATACTCCGCGAGTTGCGCCTGGGAGTGTTCGACGTGCTCGTCGGCATCAATCTCCTTCGCGAGGGATTGGACCTGCCCGAGGTGTCGCTGGTGGCGATCCTCGACGCGGACAAGGAAGGGTTCCTCCGGTCCGAGACCTCCCTGATCCAGACGATCGGGCGGGCGGCACGGAACGCGGAAGGCAAAGCGGTGATGTACGCCGACCGGATCACGGGATCGATGCAGCGGGCCATTGGCGAGACGGATCGGCGCCGCCAGGTCCAGGCCGAATACAACGCGGAGCACGACATCGTGCCGCGGACGATCGTGAAGTCGGTGGAGCAGATTCGCTTCACGACCTCCGTTGCGGATGCACGGGTGGCCGAGTCACCGGGGCCGGGGGGCCGCTACGCGGGCGTCGATCCGGCCGAGCTCGCGCACCAGCTGGAGAACGAGATGAAACAGGCTGCCCAGGCGCTGGACTTTGAACGGGCGGCTCGCCTGCGTGACGAGCTGTTCGAGGTGCGAGCCGCGATGGAGACGGGATCCGGAAAGTCGAATTGGAGGCGATCCCGGTGAGCGCGCTCGACGCTGGCCCCTTCGAGCTGACCGAGCCGGAGTTGGCTCAGTATGGGCGGGAGATCGGACGGGTCGCACTCGAGGGCGGAGTGTTCGTCTGCCTGTACGGTGAACTGGGGGCAGGGAAGTCCACCCTTGCCCGCGCCGCCTGCCGGGGAGCGGGTGTGACGGGACCGGTCCCCAGCCCCACCTTCACCCTGGTCAACCAGTACGAGGGTCGGGGTGGCGCCACGGTCCAGCACGCCGACCTGTACCGAATCGAGACGGTGGAAGGGCTTCCGGACATGGGATGGGAAGGCCTGATCCAATCCGATGACATGGTGCTCGTAGAATGGGCCGACCGGGCGGACGGCTACCTGCCCGCGGATCGGTGGGACGTCCGGCTCGATTTCCTGGCGGACCCGGACCGCCGCAAGGTGACGCTCCGGGCCAGGGGGCGGGTTCCCGGCCTGCCGGAGCCACGGCCAGCTGCCGGGGAGGCCTCGTCGTGTTGAGACTGGCGCTGGACACCAGCACGCCCGTGGGCAGCGTGGCGATTGGAAAGACAGGCGAGGTTCTCGCGGAATCGCTGCTGCGCGTCCGCGCGACGCACTCCGAGGTCGTGCTTCCGGAGATCGACCGTATGCTGACCGGCTGCGGGCTCAACGCTTCCGACCTTCAGGGAGTGGTGGTGGGTGGCGGGCCGGGCTCGTTCACGGGAGTTCGGATCGCCGCATCACTGGCAAAAGGGATGTGCCACGCCCGGGGCCTGGAGCTGTTCTCCTTCTCGAGCCTGGCCGCCGTGGCGGCGGGAACCGGCTGCGATCGCCCCATCTGCGCGATGTTCGACGCACGCCGCGGGCAGGTCTACGCCGCCGGATACCGGGTGGGCGAGGGAATCGAAGAACTGTTTGCTCCGCGGGCGGGACCTCTCGATCAGATTGTCACCGACCTGGGGGAGCCGGAAACCTGGTGCTTCGCCGGCGACGGAGCCGGAGCGGGAGAAGACATGATCCGGTCGGCCGGCGGCCAGGTGCTCGACCCGGACACCTGGGTTCCGAGTGCCCGGTCCCTTCTGTGGCTGGCGGAGGTCGACCCGGACGGGGGCCGTGTGGCCGACCCCGCAAGCTGGGAGCCGGGCTATGTGCGCCTGCCTGCCGCTCAGCGCGGTCCGAGCGGCTGACCGTGGTCGAGTCGCAGGGGAATGCGTGGCTGACCGTGAGGGCGATGCGCTTGGCGGACCTGGACGAGGTCATGCTCATTGAGAGGCGGTCGTTCTCAGCGCCCTGGGAGGAGTCCACGTTCCGCGGCCTGATGCGTCGGCCGAGCGCGGCCCTCCTCGTTGCGGAGGTAGACGACACGCTGCTTGGATACTCGGTGATGTGGTTCGCGGCGGACGAAGGTGAGTTGGGAGATATCGCCGTGGTGCCGGAGCGTCGGGGGGAGGGCATCGGCCGCACGCTGCTGCTCGAGAGCATTGCCGTCGCTGCCAGTCGGGGGACGCGGTCGCTCTACCTCGAGGTCAGGGAGTCCAACCATGGGGCGCGCCGCCTGTACGAGAAGGCCGGCTTCAGCGTGGTGGGAGTGCGCAAACAGTACTACAACGAGCCCGTTGAGGATGCGATAGTGATGAAGCTGGACGTGCATGCTGAGGTGCGTTGACACGCCAAGGAACGGCCGTCTAGTTTCGGTACGTGGCCGCGGTACAGGCCTACAGTCGTGGAGGTTTTCGTCTATGTCGTTATGGAACAAGAGGATAGAATGGCACGCTCTCTCAATAAGGTCCAGCTCATAGGAAATCTCGGACGGGACCCCGAGGTCCGCGTCACCGGCTCCGGCACGCGGGTTGCTTCGCTGTCCGTGGCTACGAGCCGTGAGTGGACGGACCGCAGCGGTCAAAAGCAGGAGAAGACGGAGTGGCACCGGGTGTCGTGCTGGGACAAGCTGGCGGAGGTATGCGAGCGATACCTGAGCAAAGGCGACCGCGTCTACATCGAAGGCAGCGTCGAGTACCGGCAGAGCGAACAGGACGGCCAGGTACGCTACTTCACCGACATCAGGGCGCGGGAGATGATAATGCTGGGCGGACGCGGCGACCGAACGGAATCGATGTCCGGTCCGGCCGTACAGCGTTCGGCCGGATCCAGCATGAAGGACTTCACGGACGACGCCCTCGCCGGCGAGGACGACCTGCCCTTCTGAGGAGTCAGATCATGAACGGGGCAACCCGGGCACTGGTACTGGTCACGGCGATCCTGGCGGTCGCTCCGGTCGCCGGGGCGCAGGAAACCGACAGAACGCATCAAGTCCGAACGGGAGACACGCTGTGGGAGCTCGCGGCGAGGTACCTGGCGGACCCCTTCCGCTGGCCGGAGCTCTATGATCTCAATGCGAAGGTCGTCGAGGATCCGCACTGGATCTACCCCGGCGAGAGCCTGGTTCTTCCCGGGTATCAGGAAGTTGGAGCGGAGCCGACGGACCGGCCGGCCGAGCCCGGAGGGGCTCGGGCAGCCGGGGAAACGAAGACGGCCCGGGAAGCGCAGGGCTCCCCCGGTGACGCTCGCCGATCGTTCGGGGAGGCGGGTCAGTTTCCAGAGAGCTCGGTGTTCCGGGCCGATCCCAGCGCCCCGTCCTACGGTGAGCTTTCCATAGAGTCGAAAGAGCCGAGGGCCGTGGTTTCGATGAGCGACTTCTACGGCGCGGCTGTCCTCGCCGACCGGAGCGCTTTCGCCTCCGCGGGCGTTACGGCCCGTGTCGTCGCCGAGCCTCATCCGTCCATCAAGTTGCCGCGCGCGGCCCGGCTCAACGACCAGGTCGTGCTGCATCTCACCGGCGTTGAGGTCGGTGTGGACGACTACCTGAAGGCCGTTCAGTGGGGCCGGTCCATGGGTGACGCGGGGCACGTGCTGTACACCGTCGGTGCGGTTCGCGTGACCCGGACCTATCCCTCGCGAGACAGCGTCCGGGCTGTAGTGATACAGGTTTTCGGTGACTATCGGGTCGGGGACCAGATGCTGATGGCCGAGGAGTACCCGATCGTCCCCGGAATGCAGTCAGAGGTCGAGGAGGGTGGCCTGGTCGGCACGGTACTTGGCTTCACCGAGGACCAGACGCTGGTTGCGACCACGGAGACCA
>JAMJQV010000226.1 GCA_023554435.1 Gemmatimonadota bacterium
AGAGGACGAGCCCGCTCATGCGGATGGGGTGGCTTCTCAGTCGCCGCTCGTCGTGCGCCTTGACCTGCGACATTTCTCTTGATCCTGACGGTCGTCGCTTCGCTCCCCTGCCGGAGCGTTCCAGGTCTGCGTAATGCTGTCTGACTCTTCTGTTCGGGATTCGGGGGACGAGGCGATCTCCCTGGAGCGAGCCTCCGCAGCGCAGCGAGGACTCGCTCGTGAAAGGGAGATCGCTCGTTCCGGGAATGAGAGCGGCAGTGACTTCGTAGAGCTGGCAGCGCGATCGGCATTTTCTCTCCTGGCGGGCGCTTCGAATCCTGAGGACATGGCGGAGCGGGCGGCTGCCATCGGGATGCCCGCCCTCGCCCTGGCCGACGTGTTCGATCTCGGTGGTGCCGTGAGGTTCACTCGCGCGTGTGATGATGTGGGCGTGCGTCCGATCATCGGAGGTGAAATCCGCCTGGGTGACGGAAAGCGAACCGCCTCCGGCCGTGTCGGTGACGGAAGGCTGCGTCTGGTCCTCCTGTCCGAGAATCGCGCTGGATACCACGCGCTGTCCGCGCTCATTACCCAGGCGCGCCTGGCCTCTCCCCGGGGTTCTCCGGGGCTCGTCTTCACCGAGATCGAGGGTCGGACCGAGGGACTGACGTGTCTCATCATGACGGAGAACCAACGGCCCGGGATGCCGGGCTTCGCCTACAGGGTCGAGCAGTTGAGGGCCATGTTTCGCGACCGCCTGCACCTCGCCCTCGAGCATCACGGGCTCCCCGCTGACGCACGGCGTTGTTCGGCGTGGATCCGACACGCCCGCGATCTCGAACTTCCGTGGCTTCCGGTCAACGCGCCGCGGTACGCCTGTCCGCGCGATCGAATCGTGCTGGATGCGCTGACCTGTCTCCGCTATAGGACGACTCTGGATGAAGCGAATGACCGGTTGCCACCCAACGGCGAGTGGTACCTGAAAGGGACCGGCCACATGCTCGAGCGGTGGGGGCGGGACGCTCTTCGGGAGACGGTACGGGTAGCCGACCGGTGCCGGTTCCATATGACGGACCTGAAACCACGGCTTCCCCCCTTTGATGTGCCCGGAGGAGGGGAGCGTGATGCCTTTCTCAGGGGGCTCGTGGAACAGGGGGCGCACGAGCGCTACGGCGATCGCCTCGATGCCCGTCACCTTCGGCAAATCGAGCATGAACTCGGGATCATCGGTCGCCTGGATCTGGCCGACTACTTCCTCATCATGTGGGATATCGTCCGGTTCGCGAATCGGCGGGGGATCCTGGTGCAGGGCAGGGGGTCCGCCGCGAATTCCGCGGTGTGCTACTTCCTCGGTATCACCGCAGTGGACCCCATAGGGCTGGATCTGCTGTTCGAGCGCTTCCTCTCCGAGTCTCGACACGAGCCGCCGGACATCGATCTGGACATTGCCCATCGGGACCGGGAGGAAGTGCTTCAGTACGTATATCAGAAGTACGGTCGTCGGCATGCCGCCATGGTATGCGAGTCCATCACGTACCGGGGAAAGATGGCGGCCCGGGATGCGGCCAGGGTCATGGGACTTTCCTCCGAGGAGGGCGATCGTCTCTCGCTCGAAGTGGATCGCGGGGGCGCCGTGGATGCGGCCCACAGGCTCGCAGAGGGGGGCGCCGTGCGCGCCGGCCTCGACCCCTCGGACCCCCGTACGGTGGCCCTCGTCCGCACTGTGGCCGGATTGGAGGATCTCCCCCGCCATCGCTCGATTCACGTGGGTGGATTCGTGATCTCCCACCGGCCGATCGGCGAAGTCGTGCCCGTGGAGCGGGCTTCGATGGCGGATCGTACGGTGATCCAGTGGGACAAGGACGACCTCGATCTGCCGGGCTTCATCAAGTTCGACCTCCTGGGCCTCGGGATGCTTACGCTGCTGGGCGATGCCATCCACACCATCCGGCGCACGCGCGGCGTGTCGATTGACCTGGCTCGCCTGCCACCGGACGACCCGGCGGTATATGACATGATCTGTGCGGCAGACACCGTGGGCGTGTTCCAGATCGAATCCCGGGCCCAGATGAACACGCTTCCCCGTGTACGTCCCCGCTGCTTTTACGACCTGGTCGTCGAGGTGGCCCTCATCCGCCCGGGGCCCATCCAGGGGGACATGGTGCATCCATACTTGCGGAGACGGAACGGAGAGGAGCCGGTGACCTACCTGGATCCGCGCCTCGAGCCACTTCTGAAGCGGACACTTGGCGCGCCACTGTTCCAGGAGCAGGGGATGAAGGTGGCCATCACCCTGGCCGGGTTCACCCCCGGGCAGGCCGACAACATGCGTCGGGCGATGGGATTCAAGCGCTCACACCGGAAGATGCAGGAAGTCGAAAGGGACCTGGTGGCGGGATTGCGCCGAAACGGGGTAGCCCCTGAGGTGGCCGCTCAGATTCTCAAGTACCTGACGGCGTTCGCCAACTACGGTTTTCCCGAGAGTCATTCGGCGAGCTTCGCTCTGCTGGTATACGCCTCCTCCTACCTGAAGCACTACTACGCGCCGGAGTTCTATGCTGCGTTGCTCAACGCACAGCCCATGGGCTTCTATTCACCGGCCACGATCATCAACGATGCGAGGCGGCACGGGGTGGAAGTCAGGGCGGTGGACCTGGCTCACTCGGAGTGGGATTCGACGCTGGAGGTGGGACATTCTCCTTCACGCGCGGGTCCTCGCGGTATGGCATCGCGGCGTTCCCCTTCGAAACAGGTCGCTGCGGAGGCGCGCTCCGAAGAATACCCACCTCCAGAGCGGCTCGAGGCCCGGCACCAGCAAGGGTCTCCTCGTCGTCGCAGCAAGTCACGTGTCGATGGGGCGCCTCCAGGCGCAGCGGTTGGAAGGGCAAGTTCAGCGGGTGGATTCCAAAACCGTGCAGGTGGGCTGTGCTCCCGGAGCGAACCTCCGCAGCGCAGCGAGGACTCGTTCGCGGAGGGAGTGCAACCACCTGCCTTGCGAATCGGTCTTCGCCTCGTGCACGGCCTTGGCCCGAAGGCTCGCGAGAGGCTCCAGGCGGCCCGTGAGGAAGGGCCATTTCAGAGTGTGGAAGACGTGATGCGGCGAAGTGGTCTTGGCCCTCCGGATCTTCGCGTGCTGGCGGAGGCGGGCGCGTTCGAGACCCTGTGGCCCGGCCGTCGCCAGGCTCTGTGGGAGCTCCTGCGGCAGGCCCGTGGGGATGCGGGCCCGCTTGCCCGCAGGGCACGTGAGGCAGCGGCCCCGGTTCGGGAGATGACGCCCCTGGAGCGGGTTGCGGCCGACTATCGGTGCGTCGGGCTTTCTCCCGAAGGACACCCGATGGAGTTCCTTCGTCCGAGGCTCGAGCAACAGGGTGTGTTGACGGCTGAGACGCTCCGGTCGCGCCGCAGCGGTGAAGAAGTCCGGGTCGCGGGATTGGCCATATGCCGCCAGCGTCCGGGCACGGCCAGGGGGGTGATGTTCGTGACGTTGGAAGACGAGACAGGGTTCTCGAACTTCGTGGTGATGCCCGATGTGCGGGAAGCCCTGGGGGACACGTTGCGGGCGCCGTTGCTCCTGTTGGAGGGAGTGGTGGAAAACGAACAGGGGGTGGTAAACGTACTGGCTCGTCGGGCTGAGCGACTGGACCTGAACGGTGATCTCGGACCGAGCCGGAGTAGAGACTATCGCTGAAGTCAGGTTGTCGCGCGCGGCGCCACCGGTATATTGGGCGCGGCTCTGAAGCACTTCGTGAACCGTGACAGGTGATGACCGAGTGGGACCAATTCCGCAGCAGCCGAAGATCGTGGACAAGCCCTGGGGCAGAGAAGTCTGGTACGCCCACACGGACAGGTACGCCGGGAAGATCCTCGAGGTTACCTCAGGGCACATCCTGTCGCTTCAGAAGCACCGCATCAAACACGAGACCCTGTACCTGCAGTCCGGACTGATGCAGTTCACCCTGGAGGGTGAGGTGTTCGACTGGACACCGGGAACCGTGGTCCAGATCCCGCCGGATACGGTACACCGCATGGAGGCACTGGAGGACAGCGTCATTCTGGAGGTTTCGACGCCCGAACTCGACGACGTCGTTCGTCTCGAGGATCGCTACGGGCGTGCGGTCGACTGAGCGGTTTGCGTGACCCCCGGTCCACGCCTATTCTCAGCGGCCGATCAACGGTATGGATGAGAAAACCCCCTCGGCCACGGATCGACTGCGGGGATAGGATCCAAGGTAGGAACCGTGGCTCTGGGGGTGATCTCGTCTGCTAAGACACGCGAGGGGCTGTTTCGTTCCACCTGCCCCCGCTCTTTCTGACTCCCCGCGCCGGAGGATCGATGCCACGCCAGACACCCGATACCGGTTCTCAGGCCCTCACCGTAATCTACGCAGCCCTGGCCATGGGCGTGTTCTTCTTCGCCGCGGTCGTGCTGTTCGTATTGGATCCGCAGGAGGCCTCCGTGGATCCGGGCTTGATGAAGATCATCTGGTTCGCCTCGGCGATCGTAGCGACGCTCGGCGCGGGGATCGTCAGGGGCAGAATGGCGGGTGGCGCCGCCGGACCGGACGCGTCCCGGACCGCCGCCATCGTCGTGTGGGCGCTGGCCGAAGGTCAGGCCCTCGTGGGTATCGTCGGGACCATGCTCACCGGAGACCGCGTGACGGCCTACGCCTCGCTGGCACTATTCGTGTGGCTGTGGATGAGGTATCCGCCGGCGAAGTTCGCGGGCGATTGATCTGCCGACGTCCGGTCAGGCGTCGATCTGCGCGAATACTTCTTCCGCGGTGCAGTGCCGCCCGGTCGCTTTCTTGGAGTAGATCAACCGGCCGTCCAGTTCCACTTCGAACACTCCGCCACCTGAGCGGATAAGGTCGATCACCAGGTCCGGGTATCTGTTCTTCAGGCTGGCCGCCAGACTGGCGGCTTTGGGTTCGTAGTTTCAAACCCCGCAGTATTCGATGCTCAGTCGCACCCGCTCTCTCCTTGATCTCGATTCCGGCTCTCGCCGCCGTGGCATGGCCGCAGTATTGTCCCTCGCTTCCGGTCGGGCAACGGAGTCGCCCGACCTGGGACTACCTCCATCCCCTGGTTGAGGGGGTCAGCGGAGTGGATCGGCCGATGGAACGTGCACGAACACACGATGATCGAGCTTCCGAGGTTCTCGGAGCGCTCAAGAGTCAGCTTCCCGAGCATAACCCCGACGCGCTGGGCGAGTTCTGCCGGCTACTCCTATCGAGGGTACCGTCGGACCGGCTGGAGGAAGCCGAACCCGGGCTCCTGGGTGAGCAGGCGGCTCGTCTGTTCCGCCTGATAGAGGACACGCCCGCCGACGGGATCGGGGTAGAGCTCCGTCGCCTTCCGAGTCGACCGCACCGAGCGGTGCTCCTCACGTCGATGCCCGATTGTGCCTTCATCGTCGAGACGTTGCAGGAGATGCTGGCGGCCGAGGGGTACTCCATCCTGGCCCTGTTGCACCCGATACTGTCGGTCGGTCGCGACGGCGACGGTCGGGTGACAACCATCGGTGACCGGGTTGGTTCGGGCTCGCGAACCTCGGCGACCATGATCCTGTTCGAGGGATTGGAGCCCGGGGGCGAGGCCGACGTCGAGGCAGAGGTCGCCCGGAGGCTGGGCCAGGTCCGGGTCGCGACGACAGATTTCCCACGCATGGTCGAGGACGCGGACCGCATCCGCGAGGACCTGGAGTCACTGAAGGCGGACCTCGACTGGAAGGTCCCGGAACTGCAGGAAATCCAGGAGTTCCTCGAGTGGCTACGGGACGGGAACTTCGTATTCCTCGGGTATCGTGAGTACGACATTCTCCCGGGAGATCAGGATGAGCGCCAGGTGCAGCTTCGGCGGGGTTCCAGCAGGGGGATCCTCTCCGACGAGGCCAGTTCAAAGGTCTACCGGCCCGTACCGGTAAGCGACCTGCCCTCGGAACTGACGGCTCGGGTTCTGGGCGGACCTATTCTCATGGTCTCCAAGACCAACGCCCTGTCCCCGGTCCACCGGCGCGCCCGCATGGACGACATCAGCGTCAAGCGGCTCGATGCCAGTGGGACCGTGCTGGGAGAAAGGCGGTTCCTGGGGCTGTTCACCGCGAAGGCCTTCAACCAGGATGCATCCGCGACCCCGATTCTCCGACGCAAGCTGGCGGAGATCCTCGAGGCCGAGCAGGTGGAGGCGGGAACCCACGATCACGGGCTCATCGTCCGGTTGTTCAACAGCCTGCCCAAGGAGGACCTGTTCGTGGCTCCTGTCGAGGAGCTGCTCCCCGTCGTCGATGCGGTGATCGAGACCCACGCGAGTGGCGAAGTGCTCGTGGTTGGACGTCCCGACGCCCTGGCCAGGGGTGTGACTCTGATGGTCGTCATGCCGCGGCACCGGTTCTCGTCGGACGCCCGACACCGGGTGCAGGAGCTCATCGTCGAGGCGTACGACGGTCAGATTCTGAACTATCACCTGGCTCTGGGTGAGGGTGAGCAGGCGCGGCTGCACTTTCACGTTTCTGCCGAGCCGGAAGCCATCGCGGCCGTGGACCTGGTCGAACTCCAGGGACGGGTGAGCGAGGCCATTCGGTCGTGGGGCGAGAAGACGCGGGCCGCGCTCGAAGAGGTGATGGAGCCAGACCAGGCGATGGCCCTGATCAAGAGGTATGGAGCCGCCTTCTCGCCTCAGTACGTGGCGACGACCGAGGTGCGCACCGCCGTGCGTGACATAGAGGTGCTGGAACAGGTGCGCTCGGGTGGAATGAGCCGGGTTACTCTCAACGAGGTCGATCCGCCGATTGCGAATCGATATTGGCTCACCGCCTTCGATCGAGGTGAGAGCCACGACCTGAGCGATGTCATGCCGGTCCTGGAGAACTTCGGCTTCCGCGTAGTTCGGGCGGAGCCCCATGAAGTTTCAGTGGAGGAAGGCGCGGCGCCGCTCACGATCCATGGTTTCCTCGTGGACGTCCCCGCCGAGTGGCAGGTGGAGCGCGAGTCGGCCGAGCCACGAGTCGAGGAAGCGCTCCGTGCGGTGCAGGCAGGTTGGGCCGAGGATCTGCACGTCAATCGACTGATCCTGTCTGCAGGTCTGTCATGGCGGCAGGTGGCCCTTCTGAAAGCGTACGGCGCGTACGCGTTCCGCATCGGCGCCGTATCCAGTCGGTTGGGTCTGAGGCGTCCGCTCGTGGCGTATCCGCGCGCCGCCCGCTTGCTGTGGGAGATCTTCTCCGTCCAGTTCGATCCGACGCTCGAGGGCGATCGCGAGATGGCTGGAATCGCTACGCGCGATGCATTTCACGATGTGCTCAAGACCGTTGAGGGAATCGATGACGATCGCACCCTGCGGCGGCTCCTCGATCTGATCGATGCCACGGTGCGAACGAACTACTTCCAGCCGAGACTGCGAGCGAACCCCGAGGCGCCGATCTCGCTCAAGTTTGACTGCAGCCGGATCGAGACGATGCCGGATCCGCGACCCAGGCACGAGATCTGGGTGAGCGGGGTCCGGACCGAAGGGGCCCACCTTCGAATGGGAGACGTGGCCCGCGGTGGACTCCGGTGGAGCGACCGGCTGGAGGACTTCCGGGTCGAGGTTCTGGGGCTCGTGAAGACCCAGCAGGTGAAGAACGCCGTCATCGTCCCCGAGGGGGCCAAGGGAGCCTTCGTAGTGACCCGTCCACCGGCCGACCGGTCGCTGATGCGTGAGGCGGGTGTGACGAGCTATCGCGACTTCGTGAGCGGGTTGCTGGACATCACCGACAACGTCGTCGGTGGAGCGGTCGTTCATCCGAGCGACACGGTGATCCGGGACGGTGAGGATCCGTACCTGGTGGTGGCGGCCGACAAGGGGACCGCGACTCTCTCCGACACCGCGAACGAACTGGCGGCGTCCTACGGGTTCTGGATGGACGATGCATTCGCCTCCGGCGGTTCCAAGGGGTACGACCATAAGGAGATGGGCATTACTGCCAGGGGGGCCTGGGAGTGCGTGAAGAGACACTTCCGCGAGATGGGCAAGAACATTCAGGAGGAAGAATTCACGGCCGTGGGGATCGGCGACATGAGCGGGGACGTGTTCGGCAACGGCATGTTGCTCAGCCGGAAGACCCGCCTTCTCGCTGCTTTTGATCACCGGAACATCTTCATCGACCCGGACCCCGATGCGG
>JAMJQV010000227.1 GCA_023554435.1 Gemmatimonadota bacterium
CGATTCGACCGGCATTGCAAGTGAGCTGGGACCCGTCGACTTCAGCCTCGGCATCATCACCGGCGATCGAAGCATCAACCCGATCGGATCATGGCTCATTCCTGGACCTGACGACGGCAAAGTGAGTGTCTCCAGGGCGCGGTTGGAAGGAGCAGCCGATTTCCTCGTCGTACACGCGACGCACACGTTCATCATGAATCGAGGGGACGTCGCCGAGCAGGTCGCGCACTTTCTCGCGAACGGCGAGTTCTTGCGCGAGGAGGGGGACGATGTCGCCCTGGCTGGCGGCAAGCCCGCCTGCGACGGACCAGACGCGGATCCCTGGGTAACGGAGCTTCGGGACCGGGTTCTGACCTTCGACGAACTGGTTGCTCTCGCCGTGGCGGCTTACGGGGCGCCCTTGCGCTGCGAAGGGGAAGTCAACGACGAGTTCGACGGAATGAAGTTCGGCTCACTGCGCCTCGACTTCTCCGAGGGCGCCAGCTTCGAGATCGAGACCATGCCGCCGGAAACCAGCGTGGCCACGCTGAGTGCTCCGTCAGGTTTCGTCGACGAGGTGCTGGCCCGGCAGGTGCTCCAGGTCTACGCCGAGCGCATTGGAGTCGAAGTCGACTGGACCACTCCCGAAGTCAGCGTTCAGGGAGACACACGGGTCGAGCGATTCTGGGACCCCGATTCGGGGCTGAACGCGTCGGCTTCCCACGTGTACGGGGCCGGGTCATTGGTCGGCCTGCGTTTCAGCATGGCGCTCTAGACCCATGTCGAGAGGCGCGTGGTGATGCGAGTCGAGTTCGACGAGGAATTCGGCGTTCCGGTGGAGGAAGCCTACGAGTACTTCCGCACCCCGCTGCACTGGCCACGACTGTTCAGGGCCTTCGGCCCGGCGGAGGACCGGGGCGACGGCTGGTACGCCGTGCCCTTCAGGGGTTTTCCGTTTCCGCTGGTGACCCGGATCACCCGGGATGACCCGGGGCGGTGCGTGGAGTGGGTGTTCGATGGGTTCTGGCGAGGTGACGCCCGGGTCGAGTTCGAACGTACGACCGACGGGGTCGTGATCAGGGGGTACGAGCAGGTCTCGCCGCACTCGTTGTCCTGGCTGGCTCCGCTTGCCGAACGGCTGTTCCTCGATGCTCGTTTCCAGAGAGTGTGGGAGTCCGGCTGGCGCCGGCTGCGCCGGGCCTCGATTGACGGCGAGAACGCCGCGACTCCTGGTGAGTGAGGGATCCGCCTTGCTGCATATCTACGTCGACGCCGATGCCTGCCCCGTAAAGAACGAAGTGTACCGGGTGGCGAAACGGTATGACCTGAATGTCACCCTCGTGGCCAACACCTGGATGCGCCCCCCTGACGACCAGCGGATCACCCTCGAGGTCGTCGAGGAAGGCTTCGACGCGGCCGACGACTGGATCGTGGATCACGTGGAAACGGATGACATCGTGGTCACCGCCGACATTCCCCTCGCGAGCCGTTGCATGCAGAAAGGCGCCCGCGCGATCGGTTCGACGGGACGCCCCTTCACGGAAGACAACATCGGTGAAGCCGTCGCCACCAGAGACCTGCTGGCCGTCCTTCGTGGCGGAGGAGAAATCACGGGTGGACCTCCTCCATTCACGAAGCGCGACCGGTCTCGCTTTCTCCAGGCGCTCGACGAAGTGATACAGTCCATCCGTCGCAAGAACCCCTAGGGGTGGCGCAAATCACTCAGTTGGACTATGTTATCTAGCTAGTAACTAGTCGGACACGGTCCGACAGCGGCGAACAACAGGTCCTCCTGGTTCATCCCTCCGAGGTCGCGCCTCCAAACAACATTTTTTGCCCTTCACTGTTGTGTGGGTTCAAAAGTACGGCCGTGCCGTACAGGCCCATGCCTGCGCGTACGTCCAGGAAGAAGCATCTAGATGACAGTATCAGTACCCAGGAGTTCGACCGGATTCGACCGGTTCGGGCTCAAGGACTCCGTCATGCGCGGAATCCACCATGCGGGCTTCGAGAGCCCCCGAGAGATCCAACTCGAGACGGTTCCGGCGGGTCTTGCCGGCCGGGACGTCCTCGGCCTGGCTCAAACGGGAACCGGCAAGACAGCGGCCTTTGCGCTGCCCCTGCTCGACCGGCTCCTGGATTCGTCCCGCAAGGGCCCCCGCGCCCTGGTTATCGCTCCCACCCGCGAACTCGCCACGCAGATCGCGGCCGAGATTCGCACGCTGTCGAAGTTCACGGGCTTGAAGTCGGTGACGATCTACGGCGGAGTATCGATCCAGGGCCAGGTCAACATGCTCAGGCGCGGGCCCGAGATCGTGGTGGGCTGCCCCGGACGAATACTCGACCTGCTCAACAGGCGCCTGCTGCACCTCGACCAGGTCGAGACGCTCGTGCTGGACGAGGCGGATCACATGTTCGACATGGGATTCCTTCCGGACATTCGGATGATCATCTCGAAGCTGCCGAAGCAGCGCCAGAATTTGCTGTTCTCGGCCACGATGCCGAAGGACATTCG
>JAMJQV010000228.1 GCA_023554435.1 Gemmatimonadota bacterium
GTAGCTGCCCGAATGCAGGTCGCCGGCCGGCCCGTCCACAAACACCTCCAGGTAGGCGATGCCCCGGAGTCCGGTGCCGATGGACGGGATGTCGATTCCCAGCATTCCCGTGTCGCTGACGATCACCGCGTCACATGCCAGCCGATCGGCCGCCGAGCGCAGAAACGTCTCCAGATTGACGCTCCCGATCTCCTCCTCGCCCTCGAAGCACAGCTTCACGTTCACCGGCATGCCGAAGCCGCCCTTGATCCTGGCCTCGAGAGCCTGGACGTGCATCAGGACCTGACCCTTGTCGTCGTTCGTGCCGCGAGCGTAGATGCGGCCGTCCTTGAACGTCGGCTCGAAAGGCGGTGCGTCCCAGAGTTCCTCCGGGTCCACCGGCTGCACGTCGTAGTGCCCGTACACCAGCACGGTCGGTGCGTCGGGGTCTACGATCTTGTCTGCCACCACGAACGGATTCCCTTCCGTCGGGATGATCTCGACGTTGTCCATCCCCGCCTCGCGCACGATATCGGCCAGCCACTTGGCGCAGCGGCTCACGTCGGCGGCGTAGCGCTTCTCGGTGCTCACGCTGGGGATACGAAGGAAGTCGACGAACTCCTGCTCGTACCGCTCGCGGTTGGAGCGGACATATGCGGTCAGATCTGAACTCACGGTTCTACTCCGGTTGGGTTTGGATAGCTGGTGCACCGTCGCACCGCTCCAGGGCCATTGCAAGCGCAGCCGCCAGGAGGTCGTGACGGGCGTTTCCGGCTCGCTGGACCGCCTCGTCCACGGCAGCGGCGACGGTGGTCTCGATCGACTCGAATACGATGCGTGGTTGCAGTGGAAAATCAGACCGGCTTTGACATGCGAATGCGTGCGCCGTGCCGCAACTCGCAATGATGTCGGCCACCACGGCGAAGCGAGCGTCGGCATCCTGCTCCACGCTGGTATCGCCCGGTGCGTCGGCTGCGAACGGGTGGTTCGCTCCAGCGACGATGGACGTAACACCCGCCGCCTGGACCCGGTCGAGCACATCCAGATCGAGGGTGCCGGATGCCGCCGCGGCTACCATCATGTCGGCGGGGGTATCGAAGAACGCGTCGGCCGGCGCCGAAACACCCGCCCCGGTCACGGCCGGCAACGTGTTTCCCTCCCGGTTCAGAAGAAGCCGCTCGACGTCTTCGGCCGAGAAGCCCTCTTCATGCAGCAGACACCCGCCCGCATCCGCGATGCCTACCAGTCGGAATCCGGCCCGTGCCATGTACAGGGCGGCGGCCCCGCCCACCGAGCCGAAGCCCTGGAGAAGCACACGGGTATCGGACGGCGCGCGTTCCTGGTGGTGCAACAGCCTGACGGCGGACTGCGTCACGCTGTAGCCGGTCACGAGGGCGAAGACCCGGGCCTTTTTGCCGGCCAGTCCATACTCCGGCGGGACCGGCTGATCGAGCCCGATGTGCATCAACTCCGAGCGACGCCCAAGCGCCTCGCCGTCCAATCCGAAGTGTCCCCTGAGCACACCGATCTGCGGGTGCCCGATGCCGATCTCCCGGCACAGAGGGATGACCTCGGTGATCTCGCTCACGTTGAGGTCGCCGGCCGTTCCGTAGCGGGTGAGGAGCTCCGACTGGATCGCCCGGAACCAGCGCTCCAGGACTTCCTGCTTCCGGGGATCGGCGGGATCGAAACAGATACCCGATTTGGCACCGCCAATGGGAGGACCGGCGAAGGCGAACTTCAGTTCCATGGCCTTGGCCAGGAACGTCACCTCGTCGCGGGTCAGACCGACGCGCATGCGCGTGCCGCCGCCTGCGGCGCCGCCCTTGAGGCTGTTAATGACGAGCCACCCCCGGGCCGTCGTCTCCCGATCGTTCCACTCGAAGACGATCTCGGGCGCCGCCCGGAAGTATCCCTGGTAGCTCTGCCAGATCTTTCCGTCTTTTGCGTCAGCTCCTGCCATTCACTCGGCCGGGCATCGCGGAACGCGGATCAGCCTTCGACCGCTTCCCACTCGTTGTTCGATCGATCGATATCCGGGTAGATCCCGCCCGCGTCGATCGTCACCTTGCTGAGGTCACCGGAGGTAGGAACGCTCCCCTTCGCAGTTCGCGTACCGGCCCACACGGAAGCCGGCCACACCACTGTCTCGGTAGAACCGTCCGCGTATTCCAGTGTCATCTCCA
Organism: Gemmatimonadota bacterium; assembly: GCA_023554435.1. Lineage (GTDB taxonomy): Bacteria > Gemmatimonadota > Gemmatimonadetes > Palauibacterales > Palauibacteraceae > Benthicola. Next base: position 2,166 of record JAMJQV010000228.1, read on the forward strand.
CCGGCATCACACCGCTGGAGAGGTTCGACACGGTAATGTCGACGGAGCCGGTCCCCGGCACGACCTCGTCGACGGCCTGGTCCAGGGTCGCCTCGCCGTAGAACCACGGCTGCCAGAACCAGTCCATGTCCGTGCCGGCCGCCTCGGAGAACATCGCGAAGAAGTCCCACGGCATCGGGTGCTTGAACGCCCAGGTCGCCGCGTAGTCCTTGTAGAAGGCGTCGAACTTCTCCTCGCCGATCATGTGCCGCAGGGTGTGGAGCAGCATACCGGGTTTGCCGTACGCGGAGACGTTCTGGCCGAACATGTGCTCCGCGTGATCCGCGTGTCCCATGATCGGCTCCTGCATCTCCATCTGCACGACCATCTGGTAGCCGCGATCATCGCCAGGCCGGCTCACCGGAGTCCCGTAGTAGTCCGCCATCGAGAGCGACGTGTTGAACACCGTGAGTCCCTCGTCCATCCACGCGTACGCCATTTCCTTGGTGCCGACGATCATCGGCATCCAGAAGTGGCTGAGCTCGTGCGTGACTACGCCGTTCAACCCCCGCCCCTCCGCCTGGTGGGTGATGAACGTGATCATCGGATACTCCATGCCGCTGACCTCGGGCGGCCCCATGGCAGCCGTGGCCTGCGGGTACGGATACGGAAGGATGTAGTCGGAGAAGAACTCGATGGCGTGCTGGGCATACTCGGTGGCCGGCGCCCAGTGGTCCATTCTCGGATCGAATACGTTCTGGATCAGCGCCCTGCCCTGCTCGTGTCCCGTCTCGGCGCCGGTCACGTGCCACACGTACGTGCCCCCCGCCGCGATCGCGAAGTCGCGGACCATTTCGGCCTGCAGCGTCCACGTGTGCCACCCGTCGTCCGACGAGAGCGTGGCGCGGCCAGCCTCCCGATCCTCTACACTCACCACCTTCACTACCGTGTCGAGGGCGGGAGCCGATGCGAGCGTCCTGGCGGCTTCCGGGTGTAGTACCTCTTCCGCGTTGGTGAGCATCCCCGTGCCCACGACCAGCCAGCCTTCGGGAACCGTGACGTCGACGGTGAAGTTCCCGTAGTCGGTGTAGAACTCGCCGCTTCCCAGGTAGGGCGACTGGTCCTGTCCGAACACGTCGTCGAACGCCGCGACCTGCGGGTACCATTGGGCCAGCTGGAAGATCTCGTTGTTCAGGTGGCCCATTCGGAAGCCACCGCTTCCCGAGACCTCGAACGACCAGTCCACCTCGATCTCCACCACTCCGCCCGGAGCCAGCGGCTCGGGCAGTGAAACGGTGGCAAGCGTCTGGTTGACGCGGAACCCGGGCTCCTGGGGACCGCGCGGTTGCTGGCCGAAGAACCGGCGCGGCGGGAGTTCGTCGAGATCCATGCCGCCCACGGCTACCCGGCTCAGTGTCATGCCGCCCGTGATGGTCGTTCCACGACCGCGAGGCGCGCCCTCAGCGAACACGTTCTGATACAGGTGAAGCACGATCACCGGCCGTTCGTGCGGCGTATCGTTTCGGATCGTGATCTTCTCGCTGGCCGTCACCAGGGCGGTCTCCGGTTCGATCTTCACATCGATGTCGTAGTCCACCCATTGCTGCCAGTAGTCGGCGCCGGGTCGACCGTCGGGGGTGCGCGTGCCTGCCTCCAGCGCAGCCAGGTAACCGCTTGGAGGCTCGACCGGGTTGAAAACGGGATAGTCGACGACGAGGCCTTCGCCGTCAGCCGGATTGGTGTCCTGTGCCGATATGTTCGGCGCGGTCGAGGCTACCATTATTGCCACCCCGATGATCGCCCGACTCCACATTCGCATCATGTTCCGCCTCCCCATCGTCCTCTGCCTCCGTGCAATGAAATCTCTGACGCCATGTCTCTCCGCGTCAGTAACAGGTATCCACCCTGTCCCGCTGTGTTCGCGGGACGGCAAGCTACTCAAGCGTCTCGAAGTCCGTCCAGTTCACCAGGGGCAGTAGCTGGTGCTTACCCTCGTGCCTCCAGTCCGGCGGAGGCCACGCCATCGAACCGAATGGCGCGATTCGGCTCACACCCAGACGAGCGCCGATCCCGGTGAGTTTCGTCAGCTCCTGGGTGCCACAGTAGCCTACCGTCTGGATCCGTCCCTCCAGCGGTCGCAGCACCTCCTCCAGTGTCTGAAGATCGGGCACCCGGTGGACCCAGAGCACGCGCGGCAGTGATTCGGTCCGTGCCGCCGGGTCTTCGCTGGACAGGATCGTCCAGTCCAGGGACTCGCCCGGGCTCTCGACGGCCGAGCGACCATCATCGTAGCCGCTGAACTCGAAGGCCGCGCGCGCGGCCCGGATCGCAACGGCTTCCGCCGCAGTCGGACCTGGAGGCGGATGCTGTTCCGCCAGATCTTCCAGCGAGGCCGCCAGGTGCTCGACGAACGGCCGGGTGGACTCGCCCACCACGTACACCAGCCGCGGCGACACGCACCCCTGCTGGTCGTAGGCGCATACATCACGGGCCAGACCGGCGGCGGCGGACGGCAGACTATCAGCCAGAACCACCGCAACGCCTGTCTTTGGGCCGTAGGTGACGATCTCCGTGTCCGCGGGCAGGCTTCGTCGAACCGCCTCGACGGTCACGTCACCACCGTACACCACTGTCTTGCCGGCCCACCCGGCCCATTCTCGCCATGCGGCCGGGAAGCTGGCCCCCGGCCACCACGTCGCGGCCACGCAGTCCCCCAGGAGAGGGTCTTCGGCGGCCAGGAGACGTGCGAACAGGGGAAGAAGTCCCGGCTCCGACTCCGGCAGCTTGCACAGGACGCCCGAGCGGACGAGCAGGGCTCGCATCGTGGCCGTGATGGCCACTCCGGGCACGTTTCCGGCCAGGACCTGGAGTACCACCGGGGATCCGAGGGCCCGCCGGCGTCGTTGACCCGGCCCACTCCACTGCGGGTCCGCGACGAATCCGTCCAGGCTCGCCGTGCCGCCAAGTTCGGCGTCCACCAGGCCGGTCAACGCCTCGTGGGTCCAGGTTCGGGCCATCCCTTCCAGGGTCTCTCGAACGAGGCGCTCGTTCCACCCGAGCTCAGTGCGCAGCAACTCCCGGGCTGCGACGCTCTCCGGCCCGTCGGCTGACAGCTTCCCGGCGGCCCGGGCCACGGCCCCGATCACCTCTTCCGTCGATCGGGTCGTGCGGGCTTTGAGGACGGCTTCCCGGACGGCTCCCGCAACGGCTCGAGCACGGTCGACGCTCAGAGTGGGAGCGCGAAAGGCAGCGCCGGCACGAGTGCGACCCTCGAGCCACTCGGCTGGCGACTCCTCCAGGCCGGGCAGATACCACGCCTCAAGCATTGCCCTGGGCCTCGAGTAGTTCGGCCGTGGCGAGTGAACAGCCTCTTGGCGGAGCCCCCTCCGTCCGACCGACCCACTCGATTCCGTCACCGGCCGCTCTTCCCTGGTCTTCCGTCAACACGGCACAGACGCTCCCCAGGTTCGCGAGATCGAAGTGGCACAGTATCCCCGTTTCGCCGCGCGGGACTTCTTCCAGCGTGACGGGATCCAGCACGATCGACCGCAACCACGGCGGCCCGATGAGCGGCACCGCGGGGTCGCCGTGGCCGTAGCGCTGCGATAGCAGCTCCGTCATCCCGAATTCGTTCACGATCGACGGGGGAGCGATTCCCAGTTGGTCCTCGAGTCCTCGCAGCAACCTCCCCCGCTCGAGACCCTCTCGCCCCTTTTCTCCACCGGTGTCCATCAACAGGGTCCCCTCCGGCAGCTTCGAGGCGACCGAACGGCCATCCTCGAGACGATCCAACCACTCCGCGAAACCGAGCGTCGTCCCCAGCAGGCAAAGCGGCCTCCCGCCCTCCGCGCTCTCCCTGACCTCCGTGTCCAGCTTTCCCCAATCGATACCCGCCGTCGATGCGACGCTTACACCATCGCCCAAACCGATGCCCACTCGCAGATCATCCAGCATCCAGCCCAGCGAGGAATCGGCATCATGCGTAAAGGATGGCGGTAAAGTGACTATTTTCGCTGGATTATCCTCGTCGTAGACGAAGGCTCGAAATCCAGCTCTCAGAGACGCACGGTACAGTTCCGGACAGCGCACGAGGTGGCGACCCTGGGCCGACCGCCCCCGCGTCGTTCCGCTCGTACGGAAGACCAGGCCGGGATCGACTCCTGGGCCCACGAGCAGGTCCACCACCCGGAAGGCCTCCGTCGGCACCGGAACGAAGTCGCGCCAGCCGTTCACATCCGACGGGCCTACGCGTCGGGCCTCGCAGTACTTCCTGTACGGTGTGTTGCCTTCGAACTGGAGTTGGAACGCCCTGCGGGCCCATGCGTCGAGGGTGCTCTCGTCCCACGAGGACAGTCCGGGACGCCAGCCATTGAAGGCGGCGATCAGCTCGGCCGACAGGAGGTCGAAGGTCTCCCCCGCGGCCCGGCGTGGCGAGGTCATGTGCGGAATGTGGCGGCAGGATTCGGGGGCGACAAGCGATGGACGCCCACTCTGGTCAGTGGGTGTCCAGGCGACCGACGTGTGTTTGACCTTTACGTATCCACTTTACCTCGACGGCTCCCCCCGGTCCAGCGCCGGCGATCGCATCACGCAAGATCATGATATTGCTGCACTTGTTGCCATCCACCTCCACAACCACGTCGCCGTCCTTGAGGCCCATGCGCTCTGCTGGAGTGTCACGGAGCACCCGCAGCACCAGCAGGCCCTCGTCAGCCCCATCGAAGTACTCGGCGAGGTCTCCGCTGAGCTGACGGAACTCCGCTCCGCCTACTCTGCGGTCCGAAAGCAGCAGGGTGCGAAGCTGATTCGGAACGGTCCTTGGGCGAACGTAGTAGGACCACTCCCCTGCGGGATCCGCTCCCGACTGCACTCTGAACGAAAATCCCACCGAATCTCCATTCAACTCCTCGAACTGTCCGCGGAGCCGAACGAGCGAATCCAGCCGAACCCTGGCATACTCGAACGACGAGTCGCGGACCACGGCCAGGCGACGGGCCAGGTCTTCGTTCTCCCAGACGGACACACCGGTCCGGTCAGGCCACGATTCATCGTCCCGGAGTCGCTCCAGGAGAACGTGCGCCCTCTCGTCCCCTACCTCGATGTTGAAGTGTCCGGCGGAGTCCTGGTGAAAGAACACGAAGTCGTTGCCGGCTGCCTGCATCGAATCGAGGCGCACCTCGACTTCGTCGAGTCTCGTGCGAACCGACGGAATGCGTACGACCTGCACCCGGCTACGCGCGCCATCCGGCGGGCCCTCCGCGGACCCGAAGAACGTGCGCACCTCGACGTATGGTTCGCTTGGCCGCAACTCGGGCGTCACTGCGATCGTCATCCGACCACCCTCGCGTCCGACCTGCAGTTCGACCGGGACACCAGCTTCCAGGGCCAGCAGCTTGGCGCGACCCTCGGTTCGGGTCACATCCAGCCCGTCTACGGACAGCAGCGTGTCCCTGGCTCTCACGCCGGCCGCGTCCGCCGGCCCGTTCACCACCACGGACGTGACCACCGGAGGCGCGTCGCACACCACGTCAGCCGCGAGCGTCGCTTCGCACACTTCTTCCAGGAGAACCCCTATGCGGGCCTTCTCCTGTGGAACCCAGGTCAACTCGGGCTCCTGGGCAGCCAGTTCAGTCACCGATGCCATCAACACCACGGCGACCCACCCGATGGCCCGGCTCGGAAGCCTGGCTCTCACGTATCTGCGTGCCGTCATCATCTCGATCTCAATACTCCGCAGCGGTCATGCGCAACGTCTGATCCAGCTGTACGGCCAGGTCATCTCGCTCATCCACCAGTTGGAACAGGAAGTTGTTGAGCACCGGGTCAGCTGGCGCTTCTCTAAGAGCTGCACGAGAGGCATCGATCATCCCGTCCAGGTGCGTGATTCTCTCGGCAACCGCCGCGGGCTCCAACGGGTTCGCGCCGGACTCATCGAACCCGTCGCGGTGTTGCTGAAGATCCGCCACGGCTCGCAGGTATGCCTCGGCCGGCTCGATCGCCAGCGACGATTCCGGGGTCGTCGCTGTCGCCCCGTCCAGGCTGGCTAGCGTCGGCTGCGGCGCGTCCGTGTTCGAACTGATGCGCTGGCCAACCATCAGCCCGGCCGCGAAGAGCGCCAGCACGGCCGCCACCTGGAGCGGCCACGCCGCGGCTCGCCGCCATATCGATGGCGCGACAGTACCGGCGACAGGTTCGAGTCCGAGCTTCTCCTGTATGGCGTCCCATTCACCGGCCGGGGCCTCGAGCTCCGGCAAGCCTGACAGGGCCATGCGCATTCGACTCATCTGCTCGTACTCACGTGCGCAGTCAGGACACCGGTCGATATGATCCAGACCGCCGGACACACCTGCAGGATCGTCCAGGAGGGCCGAGATCTGCTCTCTGTTCAAGTGATCAGGCATGATTTCCCGCTTCGTTTCTCCCCTGGCCCGGCGACAACATGTCGCGCATCCGGGCCCTGGCTTTGTGCAACTGCGACTTCGACGTTCCCACGGCGACACCCATTCTGTCCGCAATCTCCTCGTGGGTCAGGCCCTGGACATCGTGCAGCACGAGCACCGTTCGATACCCGGGAGACAGCCGGTCCAGCGCCTGGCTCAACAGCTTCTGGTTGAGCACCGTCTCATCTGTGGGCGGTGGACCGCTTTGCTTCTCTGCCGCCGCCTCGACATCGGGACGTTTGCTCTGACGTCGCAGCCTGTTCAGGGCCGAGTTCACGGCCAGCCGATGCATCCAGGTGCCGAATGACGACTCGCCCCGGAACGAGTGCAGCTTCTCGAAAGCGCGCACCCATGCGTCCTGGGACACGTCCTCCGCCAGGTGGTCGTCGCCGACCATCCGCCGAACCACGGAGTACACGCGGCCGCTATGCGCCGTGTAGAGGGCTGCCATCGCGCGGCGATCGCCCTTCCGGGCCGCCGCGATCAGCTGAACGTCAGACATTCGCCTCGCTTTGCATGTTCGTCAGTACTTGGACGGGCAGGGGGGTATTACGGGTGTCTGCTCGCAAAACACCGCTCGCAGAATGACTCGACTCGTTCCTCGTCTCGTCGGGCCTCAACGTCGCTGCGGCCTCTCTACGAGGTGTCTGCACACGGCGGCGTCGCTCGTCGATCAGCTCTGCGAGTTGCCGCCTTCGAGGCGCCGCATCAGCCACGGCGTCGCAAGGTAGGCAGCGATCGCCACGATGAGCCCGACCATGGCGTCGATCCCATAGTGAAACCGTCCGAATACCGTTCCAAGCGCTAGAGACACCGCGAAGGGCGCCATGATCCAGAAGACACGCTTGCTCTCGCGTCCCGTAGCAAACCAGGCGGACAGCGTGGCGGCAACGTGGGAAGAGGGAAACGCCGTTCCCTTGGAAGAGCCTGACTCGAGGATGGTGTGAACCAGTGCGAACATCTTGCCATTGGCAGCTTCGCCGGCAATCTGAGGAAAATCGTAGCGGGGGCCCGCCACGGGGAACACGGAAAAGCACAGGTAGCAGATGAAGAAGGCCAGGGCGATCGTGAACGAGGCCCGCTCGAGGGCTCGTGGGCCCTTGAGCAGGTACGCCGTAGCGGCCGCCCCGGGGACGATGAAGTAGTACGAGAAGTATCCCAGGTGGAGCATCTCCGAAAACCAGAGCTTTCCGTACCACTCGCTGAACACCGTGGCCAACTGGGTGCCGAAGAGCAGTTCCTCCCACTGCATGACCGTGGCATCGAAATAGCCCGTCACGTGCACCTGGTTGAGCGGCGCTAGCTCCACGTAGAGCAGCGGGGTGAGTGCGACCGGATAGAACAGGCGGAAGAACAGCACGAACCCGTGTGAAGGAAGCGGAAGCGATGCCATCCACCAGATCAGGCCCATGCCGACCACGTGCAACGCGGCGATACCAAGACCCATTCCACTCATGCTGGTCAGGGCCACGATGCCCGTGGCCGCGAGGTAGGCCAGCACCAGGTAGTCCACCGCCAGTGGCCCGCGGCTGCTCATCTCCGTCTCGGTTCTGAACTCGTTGATCATTGGAAGCCTCAGGCCCCTAGAGCCATCCGTGTTCACGGTACCAGCGACCGGTCTCTTCCATTGCCGCGCGCAGGTGGGTGCTGGCGCGCCACCCGAGTGACGCTTCGGCCTCCCTGGGATCGGCCGTCCAGTCCAGGCGAGAGAGATCGTCCGCCGTACGGCGATCGAACTGGGGAGGCATCCGGATCAGTCGCGCCGCGGCCTCGGCCACGGCTCCACTGACCTGCCACACCGGGTCCGGAATCTTGACCAGGCGAAGCGGCTTCCCGACCGCGTTGCCCAGGGCTTCTCCCATGTCGGCCCAGCTCACGATTTCGGGACCCACGAGAGGGATGGGTTTCAGGTCCAGGTTCGGCCGCACCACCGCTCGAATGACCGCCTCGGCCACGTCCTTCACATACACGGGCTGCAACCGGCCCTTCGCGGTCGGCACCGGCATCACCCCGGTCTTCGCTACTTTGAACAGGTTCAGGGAGTCCTCGTCCCTCGGGCCGTAGATCCCACCCGGTCTCAGAATCACTCCCTGCATCGCCCCGCCCGATTCGGACAACACCTGGAAGAGGCGGCGTTCCCCAGCCAGCTTGCTTTCGCCGTACGCGCTCGTGGGTCGATCGCCTGGTGGGCCTGGATCGCTGGCTCGCCTGTCCGGACCACGCGCCGCCAAGCTGCTCACGAGCACGAACCGGCTCACGCCGGCCTCGACGGCCCCCTGGGCCAGAGTCTGCGTGCCTTCGGCATTCACTCGCTGGTAGTCCGCGTCAGACTTCGCTCGCGTGAGACCTGCGGAGTGCACGACGACGTCGACGCCCTCGAGCGCAGCCGCCAGCGCGTCGGCAGAGCGGACGTCAGCCGAGACGCGCTCTACGGGAAGAGACTCGATCCAGCGGAGGTTGCTGGTATTCCGGACCGTACACCGGACGGTCCAGCCCTCGGCGACCAGAGCGTCGGCGATGTGGCTGCCGAGAAAGCCCGTGCTCCCCGTGAGGAGGACGGTTTGGGGCGCGTCAGACACCTGGCTCGATATCCATATCGTACATGCGATATCGCTTGTACACGTGCGAACCCAGTCGCTCCAACGGCTTCCGCATCGGGTAGTTGTGCTCCAGGATCCACCCGAACTCGCCGCGAGTCATCCCCTTCGCCGCCCCTTCGCGGAATATCCGGAGGAACAGCAGCGAGTCGATTCCCTTTCCCCTGTACTCCGGGATCAGACCGAGGGTCAGCACTCGACACATGTCGATGCTCTTCGCCTTGCGGAGGACCTTGAGGAGACCGAACGGGAACAGCCGCCCACGCGCCTTGATCAGTCCCTGGTTGTAGTCCTTCAGCCACAGGGCGAAGCCGACAGGTACGCCTTCGGAGTTCTCCACGAAGATCACCTGCTCGGGATCCCTCATCACGACCACCTTGAGCTCGTGCGCCATGAACCGGATCTCCTCGTCCGTCATCGGAACGAAGCCCCAGTTCTTCTCCCAGGCCTTGTTGTATACGGCCAGGACGCGATCGAGCTCGGCCGCGAAATCCTCTTTGCGCAACGTACGGAGAGACACGTTGAGCCTCTTCGCCAGCCGCTCCTCGCGCTTGAGCAGGAAGTCCGGCGGAATGCTGTTGTCGAGGTAATAGGCCACCATGTCCATGGCCGCTTGAAACCCCGCGTTCACGATCAGATCTTCGTAGTACTCGGGGTTGTACGGCATCATGATGGTCGGTGGACGATCGAATCCCTCGACCAGCAGCGCCGCGCTCTCGTTCGTAGAGAAGTTGGCGGGGCCGCGTATCACTTCGAGTCCGCGATCGCGCAACCACTCCTTCGCCGTGGCCAGGAGCGCGTTCGCCACCTTCTGTTCGTCCACGCATTCGAAGAACCCGAAGAAGCCGACGGACTCGTCGTGGTAGGCGACGTGGTTCCGATTGTGGATCGCCGCGATACGGCCAACCGTCTCACCGTCGCGCACGGCGATGAACGGCTGGACTTCCGAGTGCTTGTGGAAAGGATGCTTCTCCGGATCGAACATGACCTTCATGTCCCGGAGCAAGGGTGCCACCCAGTTCGGGTCGCTCGCGTAGATTCGATATGGCAGATCTAGAAACTGGCGGAATTCCTTCTTCCCGTCCGCCGGAATGATCTGAACGTCCCTGGATCCAGTCACGCCACCTCGATCCCGTGTCCGATGACACCATATTTCTTGCCGACCCGCTCGAGCTGTTCGAGCACGAAGTCGAGTTGGTCGTCAGTGTGCGTCGCCATGTAGCTGGTGCGCAGCAAGCACCGGCCTTCCGGGACCGCCGGCGGTGCCACCGGGTTCGTGAAGACCCCGGCGTCGAACAGGTCCCGCCACACCTGGAACGTCTTCTCCATGGTGCCGATGAGGATCGGGACTACCGGCGTTTCCGTCGGCCCGATGTCGAAGCCGAGAATCGTGAGTTCCTTCATCATGCGGCGCGTGTTGGCCCACAGGCGCTCCTGCCGCTCTGGCTCGGTCCGGATGATCTCCACCGCTTTGATCACCGTGGCGACGGAGGCCGGGGGCATGCTCGCACTGAACATCAGGGCGCGGGCGTTGTTGCGCAGGAAGTCGATGACTACCGCGTCCGCCGCGACGAAGCCACCGATCGAAGCCAGCGACTTGCTGAACGTGCCGGTGATCAGGTCCACCTCATCCGTGAGACCGAAGTGCGCCGCGGTGCCTGCGCCTTGCGGTCCCAGGACGCCCAGGGAATGAGCGTCATCGACCATGACGGCCGACCCGAACTTCTTCGCGAGCGGAACCAGATTCGGAAGGTCGGCAATGTCGCCCTCCATGCTGTACACGCCGTCCACGATGACCATCTTGCCTCGCCCGGGGTCCGCCGCCTCGAGCAGCTTCTCGAGATGGTCCAGGTCGCCGTGCCTGAACCGCTGGACGGCTCCGAAGCCGAGGCGGGCTCCGTCCTGGATACAGGCGTGGTCGAGCTTGTCCAGGAATACGGTGTCGTTGCGCCCCAACAGGGCCCCGATGGTGCCGAGGTTGGTCTGGTAGCCGGTGCTGAAGACGAGCGCCCCCTCCTTGCCTATGAAATCGGCAAGATCCGCCTCCAGTCGGTCGTGCAGGTCAAGGTTGCCGTTGAGAAACCGGCTCCCCGTGCAGCCGCTGCCGTACTTGTCGAGCGCCTCCTTGGCGGCCTCGATGATCCTCGGATCGTGCGTGAGCCCCATGTAGTTGTTGGAGCCCACCATGATCTTCCTGTGGCCGTCGATGACGACCGCGGTGTCCGCGGAAGACTCGATCCTCTGGAAGTACGGGTACAGCCCCGCCGCCCGTAAATCGCGGGCGATGGTGAAGTTCGCGCACTTCTCGAACACTTGCATGCTGTGGCAACCCCCGAGCGGGTGGCGGAGATGCAGGCCGCGAACGCAGCCCTGACCAAGTGGAAAAATGTACCGGCGGGATCCCGGCCGAGCAAGCAAGTTGCCTGTTCTGGTGCGGCTCCCCGCGATCTCGGATCGTGTACATCATCGTCTTCTTGCCCCGTGGACGATGGCGACTCATCCTCTCCTCCATGACCTGGTATCAGCGGACACGCGCGTCGATGAATGTTCTCCTGGTCCCGCTCTTCGTACTCGTGTTCGGAAGCTGCGCCAGCAGCGGTCGGACGGTGAAGGAGGGAGAGGCAGGGGACCTCGTCGTACTCACGACCGTTCCCGCCGAAGAGTCCGACAGGGTGTCGGACGGAGCCGACCTGGAGTCCGACCCCGGAGTGATCCCCGATTCGGTCATCGCGCCCGGGCCCGACTTCGATTCCCTGGTCGCCGTGATTCGGTCCGAGGCCGCCGAGCCCCGGAAGCGAACGGTACTCCCGTTCGGTGTGACCTGGACCCCGATCGCACCGGAAGAGGGTTCGGCGATCGCGTTTCGTATCCTCGCGCCGCGGGGCGGACTCGTCCCCGAAACGGTGGTGGGCCGGTTTGCCGAAGGCGTCGTTCGGTTTGGGAAGATGGGCCGGTCCTGGCTCGGATTCGCCGCCGTCCCGTTCGATACCGAGGGGCAGGTTCGACTCGATCTGGAGTTCCGCTTCGGCGACGGTTCGCTGTACCACCAGTCGGTGGCTCTCGACGTCACCGCCCGGGAATGGGATGAGGCGACGCTCAGCGTTGCTCCCAGGTACTCGTCTCCCCCTCCCGAGGTTCAGGAGCGGATTGCCCGGGACCGAGAGCAGATCCGGGAGGTGCTCGATCACGCCTCACCCCAATGGCTGCTCGACGGAGCGTTCGAGTCGCCACGGCCCTTCGACGTCACGGCCGAGTTCGGCCAGAAACGGGTATTCAACGGAGAGCTCCAGAGCCGGCACACGGGACTGGATCTCAGAGGCCAGGTCGGAAAGCCCGTGCACGCCGCCGGCAGAGGCCGGGTCGTCCTGGCGGGTGACTTCTACTTCTCCGGGAACGGGATCTTCGTCGATCACGGTCTGGGCGTGTACACCGGGTACTTTCACCTCTCCGAGATACTCGTCTCGGAAGGGGACATGGTGGAAACGGGAGACCTGATCGGTCGGGCCGGGGCGACCGGGCGCGTCACCGGGCCGCACCTGCACTGGTCTCTGTGGGTGGACGGGACGGGGCAGGACGCGGGCAACCTCCTGGGCCTGGAGATTCCGACGCCTTAGTGCCTCAAAAGAAAAATGGCCGCCTGGCGGCTCCGGCACGTGACGGCGAGGCTCATACCGTTTACGGCGCGAAACACATCAGACGGCCATTCTTCGATCACCTGACATGGTGTAACGCCTCGACCCCTCGGATGGTTCCCGTACCTTCCCCGGGCACTGTCTCAGCTTGCCCCCGGCCGGGGCCGCGAGCACTTTGGCACCCGCAAATCAAACCCATTCGGGAAGGCTTATGACACGCATAGCACTGGTTCTCGGCGGCGGAGCGTCGCTGGGGTCGTATATCGGCGGAGCCGTGTCGGAGATCGTTCGCGCGGTCGAGGGCAACCGGCGACGGGGCAAGGTCGTCATCGACGTCATCACGGGGGCATCCGCTGGTGCTCTCAACGCGGCTCTCGCAGCCCGTTGTCTCTCGGTCAATCGCAACCTCCTTCCGTGGATCGAAAAGGCGTGGGTGGAAGCGGCTGAT
>JAMJQV010000229.1 GCA_023554435.1 Gemmatimonadota bacterium
GCTGTTCACGGTACTCCGACAGGTCGTGCACCACGAAACCGGGCTGCCGGTGGACATCATGGACGTTCGGACGGCCAGCGACCCCCGGGTGGTCTGCGGAATGACCACCGCCTCCCGGGCGACGGCCCTCCTCACGGCTGCTGGCCAGATCGCGGCCCGGAAGCTGGCCCATGATCTCGATCTGGTGGCTGGCCCGGCTGACCCGAAGGACCTCCAGGGTCTCGCCGGCCGGGAGTACCACGGCGAGTACGTGTGTGACTTCACGACCAAGCCCGGCGCCGACGTGGCCGATCCGGTCACGCACATGACGTTCAGCTACGCCACCCAGGTCGTGATTCTCGACGAAGAAGGACGCCTGGCGCGGGTCGTGGCGGCCCACGATGTCGGGCGAGCCATCAACCCCGTCCTGTGCGCCGGCCAGATCGAGGGCGGCGTGCACATGGGACTCGGCTACGCCCTGTCTGAAGACTTCCCGTGCACGGACGGAGTCCCGGACTCGCTGCTCATGCGGGACCTCGGGATCCTCAAGGCGAAGGACACGCCGGAGATCGAGGTCATCCTCGTCGAAGTACCCGACGCTGTGGGCGGATACGGCTCCAAGGGTGTGGGCGAGATCGGCCTCGTCCCGACCGCCGGCGCGGTCGCCGCGGCTCTGCACGCCTTCGACGGAAAGCGCCGTTTCCGGCTGCCGATGACGGACGCGGCGGCGGCCCGGCCCTCCGTCCCCAAGTCGCGCCGGGAGGTGAGCTCGTGAGCAGAGCACCGCTTCGGACCCTCGTCCTCGGCCTGCTCCTCGTCACGGCGAACGGGTGCGGAGACGATCCACTGAGCCCCGAAGTCGAAGCGCTCGCCAGCGCCCGGGCTCGGTGGGAATCGACCGGCTACACGGATTACACGTACCTGTATCGGCTGTCGTGCTTCTGCCCGCCCCAGCTGCTCGAGACGGCCCGGGTCAGCGTGTCCGGCGGACAGATCACCGCGGTCTATCTGCTCGATTCGGACAGACCCGCGCCCCCGGATTCGTACAACCTGTACCACACGATCGACGGCCTTTTCGACCGGCTGGCGGAATCGCTGGCCGCCGACCCCGTGGTATTCGAGGTCACGTACGACGGGGCGGCAGGCTACCCCACCTCAGCGCAGATCGACATCTCCGAGCAGATTGCGGACGAGGAGTACTCGTTCACCGCGTCCGACCTGGCTGCATCAGGTTTGTGAGGTAGGCGAAATGGCCCACCTGTATCCGATCCCGTTTGCCGACCTGGCCCGCCGGATGTGCCGGGAGGTGGAGACATCCGGCGCCGTGTTCGACCTGCCGGAGCGGAAATGGTGGATACCCGATCCCGCTCTGGACTTCTCGGCCGTTCACTTCTCGCGTCGGGCCGCGACCCCCGTGGGACCGGCAGCGGGCCCGCATACGCAGCTGGCCCAGAACATCGTGCTGGCCTGGCTGGCGGGGAGTCGCATCGTCGAGCTGAAGACCGTGCAGGTGAACGACGAGTTGGACATTCCGCGCCCATGCATCCACGCGCCCAACATCGGCTTCAACGTCGAATGGTCGCAGGAGCTGAGGGTCCGCGAATCCCTGCTGGAGTACGCCAAGGCGGCGTACCTGATCGAGATTCTCAAGGCGACGCGGGCGTTCGGCCGCTTCCCCACCGATCACGGCCTGGAGACCGTGTTCGACATCAGCGTCGGATACGACCTCGAGGGCATCCGGAGCGACAAGGTCACCGGCTTCATCCGGGGCCTTCTCGAGCCTCGCCCCCTGTACGACGAACTGAGAGCGGAGCTGAAGGGCGATCTGGCCCGGTTTTCGGACCTCGAGCTTCCCGAGCCCATCTCGGACTGCGTGACGCTCTCGACGTTCCATGGGTGTCCGGCGGACCAGATCGAGTCGATTGCCCGCTACCTGCTGGAAGACCTGGGCCTGCACGTCATCATCAAGCTGAATCCGACGCTGATGGGCTTCGACGCCGTGCGCGACATCCTGCACGACCGCCTGGGCTACGGTCACCTGGATCTCCGGCGCGAGGCCTTCGACGTAGACCTGCAGTACGAGGATGGGATCGGGATTCTCCGCCGGCTTCGTGAGGTCGCGGAGCGCCAGGGATCCACGATCGGCGCCAAGTTCACGAACACGCTCGTGGTCCGGAACGACTCGGGGGTCTTCCCGACCCAGGCAGATCCATGGATGTACGTGTCGGGACCACCCCTCCACGTCATCTCGATGAATCTGATGCAGAGATTCAGGGAGGACCTGGGCTTCGATTTCCCGGTTTCCTTCTCGGCCGGCATCGATGTGAAGAACTTCCCGGCGGCCGTGGCCTGCGGAATGGTGCCGGTGACGACCTGCACGGACTTGCTGAAGCAGGGCGGATTCGGGCGGCTCCCGGGCTACCTGAAGGGACTGCGCCGCGAGATGGAGCGGGTCGGGGTCACCTCGCGCGAGGCCTACGTCCTTGCGGCCGGGGCGCACGCCGTCGAGGCAGTGGCGGAGTCGCTGGGCGATCTCCCACCGGGCGCGGTGGACCGCCTTAGGGAAGTGGCGTCCTCCGGGCCCGACGCACTCCCCCTGGCCATCCGGGAGGAGGTCCGGGACGCGGGACTCGACCCC
>JAMJQV010000230.1 GCA_023554435.1 Gemmatimonadota bacterium
GCCCGCTCCACCTGGATCATCTGCCGGCTGATCGATTCCAGCTCGGCCGTCTTCTCGGTCACGCGATCTTCCAGCGTATGCGACCAATCCCTCAGTTCGGCGTCGGCGGTCTTGAGGTTGCGGGCCATCTCGTTGAACGAACGGGCCAGTTGCCCGAGTTCGTCCGAGCGCTGGAGGTCGATCGAGACATCGAGATTCCCGGCCGCGAGGGCCTCCGTGCCGAGCTGCAGCTGTTTGGCCGGAACATGGATCGCGTTGTAGACGATGAGTGCGATCACAAGTGCGGATATGAAGATGATCACCAGTCCGACGAGGCCACTCCGCCACGTCGCCGCTGTCATGGCGGCGTCGACTGTGGCCAGCGACAGCTGGACGTCGAGAACTCCGAGCACCCGCTGCCCCGGATCGTGGCACCCCGCGGTCGCGCAGTTCGGCTCATTGAGGATCGGATTGAGAATTCCGAGAACGCGAGCTTCGCCGCGGGTATAGATCTGCCCCTGCTCTCCACTTGGCAGGACACTGGGCTGGCCGCCGGTACCGTGACATGCTCGACAGGCGTCCGAATCGAGCGACACACTCGTGCCAATCTCGTCTGCCAGGCTGGAGAACCTGATCTGGCCCCGGTCGTTGAAGATCCGGATCGACTCCATTCCGGGCTCTTCGCCAAGCTGGCGGATCGCGCGGTGGATATGATCACGCTGCTTCTCGATCATCTCCACTTCGAGGCTCTTCTTGATGAAGCTGCTGGCCCGAAACGCCTCAGTGCGCACCAGCTCCAGTGTCATTGTGTCCCGATAGTGGTTACAGATGCTCGTGTAGATGAAGAACAGCCCGAGAATCGAAAGGAAGAGGATCGCGAACAGCCGAATGCTGATGGCAGACTTCAGAACCGAGGTCCAGGCGGGCTTGCCCATGGATTGCCTCGCTTTAGCGCCGCAAGCCTCTACGACGGCCGTGGAAGTGCGAAGGGGGCACTGTCCGGCGGATCAGCAGCGAATGCGTTCTGAAGTGTTGAATCCTTGCACAATGTGTGCCTCGGAGAGGGAGGCTCCGGCCCGGCGCGTCCTGCCCGTCCGCTAGCCCGGTCAGATCCGCTAGCCGTGCGCGATGGCGGCGATCAATTCCTCGAAGGCTTTTGGACCCAGGACGCGCTCCAGGGAGGACAGCCGGACCCCGCCGTCCGCCAGGACAGGCCCCACGGTCCCTGCCTCGGGCCCGGACAACGATGCGAGGATCGCGTGCTTCACGGTCCTCAGACGATCGGCGTACCAGGCGAGAGTGCCTTCCGCGTTCACGAGGCCCGACACCTCCTCCAGTGGCTCTGTCGGACGTACCCGGAACAACCAGTCGTCGCCATCCGGAAGTCGGCACGGTTCGTCCGCCGCCGCGAAAGTCGCGTTGGTCTCCACGACCTCCCCCGCGATCGGCATCTTGAGCGGAACGGCCATGTGCTCACGCGCGATCCAGCCGCACGGTTGATCCCGTTCCAGGTGAAGCCCGGCTCCGGGACTCACGACCCGTCGAATCGGGCTGAGCATGCGAAGAAGAGATCCATCCAGGCCCACGGTGACGAGGTTCTCTTCGGTTTGGGTGAGCCAGAAATGCGGGGGTCTGTACGGTCTGTCGAGATACAGGCGGCAGCCGGACAGCAAGTGCGAAAGGTGCGAGGTGGCCTGCCCCGAGGGTGACGCGGAGTCGAGTATCTCGATCGACCCCGGGTCGGCCCCCTCGGCGTGGTGACAGGAGGCTCTCCCTTCCCCGCGGAGAGCGTGATACAACTCACACCCATCGCACTCGTAGTTCCGGTCGCACAGTCGATAGCTGAGCACACCGGACAGAACCCAGATGCAGGGAAGCTCTTCCAAGGGCCGTCTGGCCATCCCCGCCGTTTCCATCTCGTAGCTCCCAGGTCTATGCGTGAGCCTTCTTGCTTGCCTGGTCCCTGCTATTCCGGCAGGCCGGAGCTGAGGAGGAGTTCCTCCGCGAGCTCGTCCCAGTGATCTTCGGACATCGTGCGGCCGAACCCCTTGACCGGGGCGCCACCATCGGGCAGGGCCACTCCCAGCTCCCGCGTCCACATGGTCCGCAGGCCTTCGGCGGCCCGGTCCAGCCAAGCCCTGGCCATGTCGGCCCCGAGCAGATTGCGGTTGGGCTGGTCGGCGTCGCCTACGCGGACCTTCATCAGCCAGCCCTCTTCATACGGATCGTCGTTGACGATTCCCGGTGAACCGCCGACCGCAGGGTTGACCGACTCGACGACGCCGTCGACAGGTGACAGCATGCGCACGGCATGTGGGCCGACCCGGACGGTCCACCCCAGCTCTCCTTGCCTGACCTCCTGTCCAGGGCTTGGCAGCTCGAGCTTCGATGGCTCGCCCACCAGCTGCTGCGCGAAGTCATCCATTCCCACTCGGAAGACCCGATCGCCTTCATGCGCCGCCCAAGCGTGTCCCGGATGGAACAGGTAGTCACGTGGAGCGGAGAACCAACCCCTGCCCGACGGTCTCGATGTGCTGGAAACGGGACTGCTCTCTGTGCTGCCAAGCAGCTTCCAGTAGAACACGAGAGCGACCAGGAACCCGATGACGATCAGGTATTCGATTCCCTTCGTCGCGAAGATGTCCACTGCACCCATGCCTTGCATTGGTATTACCTCTCAGGCTGCGGAAGCCGCCGCATGCTCGGCCTCCTCAACGACTTCGGCTCGAACGTGACTGGAGTCCAGGACCGGCATCCGGTTGACCACCCAGCGGAACACCCAGATCTCGGCCGACAGGACCGCCAGCGTAACTACGATCTCCTGCCAGGTGGGCACGTAGCGCACGGGCAGGTACCACTTGAAGGCGATTACCGAAATGTTGAGACGGTTCAGAACGATCCCGATCAACGTCAGCACAGCGCCCGTTCCGATGAGGCGTGGGCGCTTCTTGGCCACTCCATACAGGAAGAAGCCGATCGGGACCAGTACGAAGCCGACCATCTCCAGCAGGTACCAGGCTCCCCATCCCGTCGCCAGGTACTCCCACTTCTGTCCGTGCACGAACACCAGCACTTGCAGGAACAGATAGACGAAGAGAGTCCCCGCGCAGATGCGTGCCAGGCCACGGACGATGCTCGCGTGGGAGCGCTCGAGGTCCTCTCCGACCCGATGGTGGAAGACCCTGTGAGTGATGGATCCCTCGAAGATCACCATGGAGAGCCCGGCGAAGATACTCGAGACGAAGAACATGATCGGAATGAACTCCGAGTACCAGAGCGGATGCACCTTGTCGCGGGCCATCATGTACAGGGCCCCGAGACCGGACTGATGCAGCGTGGAAAGCGTAATGCCAAAGATCACCGCTCCGAGTGTCAGACGGTTCAGCCAGCGACGCAGCCGCGGCCAACCCGCCCACTCGGCGATCGCGGGGGCGAACTCGAGGAGCTCCGCCGTCATGTATAGCAGGAAGTGCCACGCCACGAGAAAGAGGACCGAACTCACACCGAATGAATTACCGATGATGGGATTGATCACGTTCCACGGGCGTCCGAGGTCCAGCAGCAGAGCCCCGGCATAGAACACGTACGCCAGGAAGCCGTTCAGAACGGTGACGCGCACGATGGGCTGGTACTTCTCCTGGTTCAGGATGTAGACCATGAAGCACAGGACGTAGGCCCCTCCGGCGAACGCGACTCCAGTGATTACGTCGAAGCCTATCCACAGACCCCATGGGACGTCCTGGGACAGGTTGGTGACCGCTCCGAGCCCCTGCGTGAATCGGATGAACAGGATCACGGCGGCAACGGCCATGATCACGATCGTGATCACGTTGAATGGGGTGAGGATACGACCGCGAGGCTTCATTTCGGAGGCCAGAAAGCGGCCGAAGCGACGGGTCCCGTTCCAGAATCCGGGTGTGTCCGCGGTAACGGTTGCCATGATCAGTCCTCCCCTTCTTCCTGGCGATTCCCTGCCGTTGCCTTGCTGACCGCCAGCAGGAACGGCGGGAACATCGTCAGTATGAACGGGACCGAGTACAGAAACTCCCGGGTGAAGGTCGGATACGCCTGCAGGCTCAAGTCGGTGCGGAATCCGAGTTGGTCGAAGGGCACGGACGCCAGGTACAGGACTCCGGTGCCACCCGCCTCATGCTCGCCATAGACGTGGTGCACGTACTTGTCCGGTTCCGCGTATACCCGGGACCAGGCGAGGTCCAGCATCTCGGTCCGCGTGCCGAACGCGGTGGCGTTCGCCGGACAGCCCGAGACGCAAGCGGGCGACTCACCCTCCTGCAGGAGATCGAAACACATTCTGCATTTCTGGATGCGCGGATTCGCACTGTGGTACTCGAACTTCGGAACGTCGAACGGACAGGAGAGCATGCAGAATCGGCAGCCCATGCACTTGTCTCCCCTCCAGATCACCGGCCCGTCATCCGTCTTGACCATGGCCCGCGTGAGACATGCCGAGGCGCAGGCCGGCTGCAGGCAGTGCATGCACTGACGCTTGACGTTCACCGGACCGCCCTCGGTCTCATATCGGTTGACGACCGTCCACTGGCCCTCCGTAGTGTCCCGCGGCACGCCCGGCTCCACGGACTTCGGCGGCTCCGGCAGGCCGTTGGCCTCGGCGCAGGCACGCTCGCACATCCTGCACCCCATGCACTTGGTCGTATCGATCAGGATCGCGGCAGACTCAGCCGTGCTTGCGAGATTCTCTTCGCCGCCCGACGTGCTGGCCTGCGCCAGGTTTCTTCCCGCCAGCGTGGAGCCGGCGGCAAGGGCCAGGGTCTTTACGGCAGACCGTCTACGCATCTCGTCCTCCTGAGAGATGAAGGGTCCGGGGGGAAACCGTTGTCTCCCTTCAGTTGATCAGCGCCAGCGTCAGGCGTTCAGGAACTCTTCTTCGAAATCCGCCCAATCGGTTGCGTCCAACTGGTTGAGAGCTCCTACAGGCAGCTCGCCACCGTCCGCGAGCGCGAGTCCGGTCTGCGGATCAGCGGATCGGGCCAGGAGGTGATCGCGAATGCGTCCGTATTGCTCCCGGCTCCAATCGACGGCGCTCTGACCGAGCATCCAGGTGGGTACCTCATCGGACAGGCTCTCCGGCTGGATCACACAGGTCCGATCGCTCTGACTCTGCCACTCCGTCTCAACGGGCGGAGCCGCGTTCGCCATGCTGATGCTGCCAGCGACCGGCGACCGGACGACCAGGTGCCTCACCCCGTCGCCGACTGTCATCAGGGGGTCTCCCTTGTCGACATGCTCCCCTGCGCTGCGCGTTTCCATCTGCAGGTTCGGACCGAGCAGCGACAGGAGCATGGGGTGCACTCCGATTTCGACATCTCCACCAGAGCGCACCTGTCCCCAGGTGAAGGTGGGCTGCAGGAACACTCCCGCTGGCACCCGATTCACCAGCTGGCGCAGCGGGAGAGCCTGGGGCCGATTGGCGGACTCGGCCGCGAGTCGGCGCGGCCGCTCCACGAGGAAGTAGTGACCGGTCAGCAAGGTCACCACGATTACCAAGAAGACAGTTGCGAGCATTGTAACCTCCCCGGCTGTTCTGCCCTTCGGTCCGGATCCGACCCGCCCCGTCGTCTCGGGGTGGCCAGGTGTGCGGCCGGGCGTAGCCGTTCGGCTACTTGTAAGGCAAACGCGGGGCCATGAAGGCGGATTGACCCGCGCAGAGCGGTAACAAACGACGCTACAGTGGGTTACGGAGACACGGGGGTACGTTTGAGGTCGCGGCCTGAAGGGCGGCAGTGTCGAACCTTTCAACGCCTTTCTTTGCGAGAACGCGTGCCAAACATGGCTATACGCCGAAGAGGCAGCCGTTTACGGAGACCGTCCCGGAATCCAACACCGTACCGTTCAATATTCCCACGACTTTTCCACTCTCGAGTGTCGAGATCGAGACCAGTCCCTGCACTCGAGGCGGGGCGATCTACCACGCTCCCCGGACGAGAACGGGGGTTTCGACCGAGCACAAACCGGAGGCAGATCCTGAGCCCCGCCCGAGGGACTTGCTGCTGGACACCTTCCCCGACAATTTGCTGCCGACCGCTGCTCGTCCTAGCCTCTGGACGGGAGGCCTGCGGTTCTGGAGACCCTTACCTCTTTCAGTAGAGACCAGCTGTGGATGCCGACGCAGGGCTTCGCCCAAACGCCGTACGTCCGCTCATGGAACACCCGCTGGCGCGTGTCATCACGGTGCTGGCCCTTCTGTTCGTCTTCCTCCTGGGAGTCAACGGGCTTGGGGACGCGTTCAAGTCGCTGGGACGCGGCTTGCTCGACTCCTTCTTCCAGGCGACTGAGAATCCGTTCATGGGTCTCATGGTGGGGATCCTGGCCACGACTCTCGTACAGAGTTCCTCGGTTTCCACAGCGCTGATCGTGGGGCTGGTCGCGGCGCCCGAGAACGCGCTGCCGATCGCCAACGCCGTCCCGATGATCATGGGAGCCAATATCGGGACGACTGTGACGAATACGATCGTCTCCCTGGCCCACATGGGACGGAAGGACGAGTTCTATCGGGCCTTCTCAGTCGCAACCGTGCACGACTTCTTCAATTACATGGCCGTAGCCGTTTTGCTACCCCTCGAGATGGCCACCGGCTACCTGCAGAAGTCAGCGACCTGGCTGTCAGCCTCTCTCACCGGTTTTGGTGGAGTAGAGTATGACAGCCCCATCAAGGGAGCGTTGAAGGCGGCTCTCAAGCCTATCAAGGGCGCGATCCACGCCATCAGTGATTCCGAGCGACTGCAGGCGGCACTCCTCATTCTGGTGTCGGGTCTTCTGATCTACTTCGCCCTGATGTTCCTGGTGAAGGTGATGCGGGGGGCCATGAGTTCGAGGGTCGAGACGATGGTGTCTCGTGGTCTGTACACGTCTCCGATCGTAGCCATGATCCTGGGGATAGTGGTCACGGTGATGGTGCAGTCCAGTTCGATCACCACCTCTCTGCTCGTGCCCCTCGCGGGTGCGGGGGTCATCACTCTCGGGCAGGCCTTCCCAATCACGATCGGGGCTAACATTGGAACGACGGTCACGGCGTTCCTGGCCGCTCTGGCCGTCACAGGACCGAATGCCCTGGCCGGCGTGACGATCGCCGTGGTTCACCTGCTGTTCAACCTGAGCGCCACCGCACTGATCTATCCCGTGAAGAGGATACGGGAGATTCCACTGAATGCGGCGAGGCGCCTGGCCCGGATCGCGGTCAAGTCCAAGGTGATGGCGATTGCCTACATTCTGATTCTGTTCTATGGCTTACCCGCTCTGTTCGCCTTGTTGAACCGGGCGCTGTAATCGGAGGTACGTAATGCTCAAAGAACTGCTAAGCATCTTCCGCGCCGGCGAGCCGCTAGCCGAGATGGGAGAGAAGTTCTCCAGGATGCTAGGCCTTACCTACGACATGACCATCGTCGCGGGGGAGGTCTACTTCTCGGAGTCCCTTCAGGCGGACACGCGGACTGCCGTTTACAAGACCGATGTCAAGGTCAACAAGCTGGAGCGGAAGATCCGCAAGCAGGTGATCGCTCACCTGTCACTCGCTTCCGACAGGGCGTCGGTGCCCTATTGCCTCCTGCTGATGAGCGTCGTGAAGGATGTAGAGCGCATCGGCGATTACGCCAAGAACCTCTCCGAGGTCCGAGACTATCACCCGTCGGCACTGCCGGACGATCAGATCGTCCACGAGATGAGAGAGATCCGGACCGAGATCGAGAACGGGTTCGCTGAGATCGCCACCGTGTTCGAGACGTCCGATCACGAGAGGGCCGTGGAACTGATCCGGGAAGGCCGTGATCTGACTCGTCGGTGTGACGCCGTCGTTGGCCGCGTAGCGCGGAGTGACTACTCCGCTTCCACGGCGACGTGCATCGTCATGGGCGCGCGGTTCTACAAGCGGATCGCAGCGCACGTGCTCAACGTACTCTCGAGCGTCGTCATGCCCCTCCACAAGCTCGACTACTATGACGAGAAGAGGTTGGCGGAGGTGATGGAGGAGGACTAAGGCGTTCCGGTAGAGGAGGTTGCTCAACCTCAAGGATACAGCAGATAGCTGCTTCGCCTCCTCTGGAAGCGCTGTCGCGCGCGTGCCCAACCTTCGACGATTTCATCCACACTCGCTCCGGATTCCACGGCGGTCCGGAGCTGATCGGTCCCCGCCAGTCGGTCGAAGGCCTCCGGACGCCAGGCCCAGTCGGCCCCTGCCGACCGGCGGATTGCCCGGAGCAGGACCACGGCGGTCCGCGTTGGATCGTAGGTGTTCCGGTCCGTAACCTCCAATCGGATCCCTTGCGCCGTTTCTCCCTCGAACTTGCCGTCGTCCGCACCGATCGGTGTGAAGCTCACCGGGACCAGGCTGACTCCGGGGAGGGACGCCGCAGGCACGCTTCCAAGCACCTCCTCGGCGTCCAGCCAGGGCGCCCCGATCTGCTGAAACGGTCGGTCCGTACCGCGGCCCACCGACAGGTTCGTGCCCTCGAACAGGCAGGTGCCTGGATAGTGCGTGGCGCTCTCGAGACTCGGCATGTTGGGTGACGTCGCGATCCAGGGCACGCCCGTCTGGTCAGCCCACACGGACCGAGCCCAGCCAGCGGCCGGGACTACGACGAGTCTCGCTCCAATACCGAACTCGCGATTGAACATCAGCGCCAACTCGCCCACCGTCATACCGTGTCGCATGGGCACGGGGAACTGACCCACGAAAGACGCAAAGGCGGAGTCGAGGACATTGCCCTGCACCAACTCGCCTCCGATGGGATTCGGTCGATCGGCGACCACGAACATGACCCCGGCGCGCGCTGCGGCTCGCATCGCCTCGGCCATGGTTGACACGTACGTGTAGTAGCGGGCTCCCACGTCCTGCACATCGAACACGAGGGCGTCGAGATCGTGGAGCAAGGACGGGTCTGGAGTCCGGCGCTGACCATACAGCGAGTGGACCGATAGTCCGGTGGCGGGATCGACCGCGTCCAAAACGGCTTGCCCCGGCAGCGCCCTTCCCCGCAGACCGTGCTCGGGAGCGAGAAGGACCCTCAGATCGATCCCTGCGTCGAGAAGGAGCCGGGCCGCCGGCGTCCCGTCCCTGGAAAGGCCTGTGTGGTTCGTGATGAGACCAACGCGGAGCCCCGACAGCACACCTGCCGAGTCTCCCGCCAGAATCTCGATCCCCGGCACGACCTCCGGGTGTGCGGGCTGCTCCGGAGCACAGGCAGAGACCGAGACGAGCATTCCCGTCAGCGTCGCGGCCACCGCCGGCATTGCCGCATCAAGTGCCTGTTTCACGGGCCCGCTCGTCATTACGTTTCGACTCGATTCTCGATAGACCTTGAACGTCCCTGTAACCGTGTCCCACGAGGTAAGCGACATGACGGCATCCCGACGGGCAAGTGCAAGTCGCTGCTGGATCCTGGCCCCCCTCCTTCTCGTGCTGGCCGGATGCCAGGCAGACACTGGCGGAGAGTACGCCGACCGGGTCGAGATTCGGCGGACGTCGTACGGAGTGCCCCACATCCTGGCGGACGACCTGGGGGCCATGGCCTACGGGCTGGCCTGGGCCCACATGGAGGATTATGGCCAGCTGGTGGTGGAGCGATTCACCATGGCCAGGGGCGAACTCGCCCTGTTCAAGGGGCATGACTTCATCGAGTCCGACTTCTGGTGGCGTCCTCGCCACCGACTGGCGGCGAAGGCGTATCCAACGTTGGACGAGGACACCCGACGCCTGTACGAGGGCTATGCAGCCGGGGTGAACCGGTTCATCGAACTGTATCCGGAGCGGGTCCCCGAATGGGCCAGCGGTCGGTTCACGGGAGTCGATGTCGCCGCCCACTGGGTGGATGAGAGGCTGGAGGGGGCCACGAGGCGCTTTCTGGGCAGCCAGGCGGCGCGCCGGGCGGCCAGGGATTCAGCGGCTGCCTCGGGTGATGGATCCAACGCCTGGGCCCTGGGACCCTCCCGCACGGCGACCGGCAACGCGATTCTCGTGCGAAACCCGCACCTGTCATGGGGTGCAGGCCGGTACAGCGTGTACTACGAGGCGCACATCACCGTGCCGGGTGTGATCAACTTCTACGGCGACTTCAGGGTCGGATACCCCATGTACTTCAACGGCGGGTTCAACGATGACCTGGGTTGGAGCACGACGAACAACTCACCCGATGTCGAGGAGTTCTATGCGCTGACAGTAGATCCGGAGGATTCCGACGCCTACCTGCTGGACGGCGAATCGGTTCCCCTGCAATCGACCGACCTCGTCGTCAAGGTCACCGGACCGTCGGGCTTGGAGACCGTCACGCGGTCGTTCCTCGACACGGAACTCGGCCCCGTGGTCGATCGCACCGCTGATACTCTCTACGTCGTTCGTTCGGCTGACTGGGGGGAGTATCGACGCACCGAGCAGTTCCTGCGAATGATGCAGGCCTCCACGCTCGAGGAGTGGAAGGACGCCATGCGGCTTCGGGCCATGAAGGAATCCAGCTTCACATACGCC
>JAMJQV010000231.1 GCA_023554435.1 Gemmatimonadota bacterium
CGTCGAGCCACCGGTCCGCCTCTGGGCTGTCCAGGTAGAGAGCGGGAAGGATGTCGCCGACGTATAGGCCCAAAGCACCGCTGAGATCGTCCTCTCCCAGGCGGTCGAGAAACAGGGCCGCATCGCAGGTAAGCTCCGAACGGGCGACACCTACCTCTTCGCTTCCTCTTCCCAGGATTGCATCCGACCCGAGGGTCCGACGCAGCACGTACAGCGACTGGTTGAGGGCGGCCCGCGCCCGTTCGGCGTCCGACTCAGGCCAGAACAGAGCGATGAGCTCGTCCCTGCGTACGAAGCCTCCCCGCCCGGCAAGGCAGAGGTACGCGAGGATAGCCAGTCGCTTCGGCTGCTTCAGGATGGACTCGAGCGGGCCCCGATCGCCGTCCTGGAGCTCGGCTCGACCCAGCACGCGGAATTCGATCACGGCCGTTTCCCGATCTCACACCGGGGGCGCTCCGGCTGAGAGCTAAGTGAAATGCAGGTGAGCGGCTTCAATCAGGCGATCAACATAGCAAGATGGGGACCCGATCGCTCCCGCGAGCCCGAAGTGAGAGCTGGGTGAGAGCCGGGTGAGGCCTAACCAGCAGTCTCCTGGCTGAGGTACCTCAATCGAAGCTGTCCGGCTGGCCCTGGGGCCGCCTCCCATCGCCGGGAGGAACGCACCGGGGTTGGTCGGGCTGCGAAGCACGAAGGTCCATCCCGGCGAAGGAGGTGTCTCATGCGTTGGCAGATTCCACTCGTTCTCACCCTGGCGCTGTTCGCGGCCGTGAGTTGCGACCAGCAACCCACTGAACCACTCGAAAATGAGGCCACGGCTCCCGTCATGAACTTCTTGAACGGGCCCGAAATGGCTGGTGTGGTAACTCGCGGCGATTCCGACTTCCTGATTCTGTTTGACTACACCAGGGACGAAACGGAGAAGGAGGGCGAGCCGTGGATGGTCTTCATGGGAATGGGTATCGATGATTACCATGCGACCTGCGGGTCCGGCTTCGACAATGCATGGGATCAGCAGGCTGTTCAAGATGCGCTTGTGCTGGACTTGGCCCAAGAAATGGGCGTCACGGTGTTTCCGTTCTCGGAGTTCTTTGGCAACTACATGAGTGCGCCTATGGGTGCGGACCCCGTTTGGTATGCCTCCTGTGAGACGACGCGAATCGCCAGCGGGACAGCCCACGGCATCAAGAACGCAACGCCAGCGGGCAAGCAGTACAAGGTTCACGGAAGGATAGAGTACATGGGCGAGACCTACAGGCTCAACTGGGTGACCAAACTGTTCGGAAAAGACGGTTCTATGAGGACCATGCGCATCTGGTAGACAACGCCAGTCCCGACCAGTGGGGCCGCAGGTCGAGGGCTGGGATTGCGGGGTGGTTTCTGCGGAAACCACCCCGCCTTGCTATTGTACCATCATGAGGAACAACGGGTTTCAGAGGCTGAAAGGCGGGGTGCCTGTCGTGACGTATGGTCCCGGATCGAAGTGGTTGATCGCGACCCTGGCCTCCGGGCTGATCCTTCTGCTACTCGTCCCCCAACCCCTTCAGGCCCAGCGCTCCTCCGACCCAGGAATCCGCGTCGTCGAGACCGTCGATCCCGTCAGCGGCGCCCGCTACCGCCAGGCCGTCTACGATCTGACGAAGAAGGAGATCAAGGCGGTGCAGCGGGCCCTGCGCGAGGACGGCCATCTGGGGGTCGGCTGGACGGGCCAGTTGGATCACGGCACGGTGAAGGCGCTGAACGAACTCCAGGTGGAACGGGGGCTGTACCAGTGCGGGTGCGTGTCCTACGAGACCATCGTGGCGCTGGGTCTCAAGCCGGATGTCCAGGTCACGACTGTGGCCGTGGGTGGCACGAGCACAGCTGCCTACGGAGCCGACGACCGGTACCGAAGTGGCTACAGTTCAGGTATCTACTATCCGATCGCGGTCCCGATCTTGGTTCCAGTGGATCCGGATGACCCGGACGCTCCCGACGAGCCTGCCGGCGATGTACCGGCCAGCGGCGCCATCGGGGCGCCGACGTATCCGCCGCCGGGAGCCGTTCCACCGGGCATTCGCCCGCTGCCGCCCCCCACTCGTGTGATGCCCTCCGGCTCCAACTAGCGCTGGGCTCGAACACCCAACCCTTCATGCTAGATAGAGGCTCTCCCGTGAACCACAAGCTGGTCTGCCTGGCCGCCATCGCGGCTTGCGCGCTGCTGCCCGGTACGAAGCCACTGGGCGCCCAGGAATCCCGCGCTCGTTCGGACGGCCCTTCCGAGGGAGAACGCCCACGCATAGGCCTCGCGCTCAGCGGGGGATCGGCCCGCGGATTCGCGCACGTCGGAGTCCTCCAGGTCCTTGAAGAGGCCGGGGTTCCGGTGGACGCGATCGCGGGCACCAGCATGGGGAGCGTGGTCGGCGGTCTCTATTCTTCCGGACTCTCGACCGAAGAGCTGCGCGCCGTGGCGGCCGAGGTCGATTGGGACCGGATGTTCAGCGATGCTCCGGACCGCCGCAACCTCCCGGTCGAGCGGAAGGTGGAGGAGGGACGCACCGTCTTCGGCCTGCCGATCGTCGACGGCGCACCTCGACTGCCCAGCGGGATCGTGCAGGGCCAGCGGATCACGCAGCTCCTCACTGGACTGACGTGGCACGTTCACCCGGTCCGTGATTTTCGAACGCTCCCGGTACCATTCGCCGCCATCGCGACCGACGCGGAGACCGGTGAAGCGGTCGTGCTGGACCACGGCTTCCTGGCGGACGCGATCCGGGCCAGTCTCGCGATACCGAGCGTCTTCGCGCCGGTCGAAATCGAGGGTCGGTATCTGATCGACGGTGGCATCGTCCGTAACCTGCCGACGCCCGAAGTCCGGGCGCTCGGGGCCGACATCGTCATCTGCAGCGACGTGACCAAACCTCTCGCGACGGCGGACAGCCTGCAGACCCTGGTGGACATCCTGACGCAGACGATGGCCTTTCGCACGGTCGAGAGACGGGATATCGACGCCGAGTTGTGTGACGTGATGATCCTGCCGGATATCGAGGGACTCAACTCCGCCGACTTCGCCAGCGCGGATGAGATCATCGCCCGCGGCCGGGCCGCCGC
>JAMJQV010000232.1 GCA_023554435.1 Gemmatimonadota bacterium
CGAGGCCCGTGACGGCAACGACGATCTCCGGCAGCAGCGCCCAGACGATATGAAGCGAAGAACTGAAGTCCAGGATCACTTCGTCAACCCTCTCAATCCTCGTCCACGCCGAGGATCGGCATGTGGTCGAAACGCACGTCGATCCCCAGTGGCTCCAGGGGAGCCTGGCTCGCGCGCACTTCGATCTGTTCCAGGAGTGCGTTCACCGAGGCCGAGGTCTTCTCGAGGAACGGACCCGGGTATACGCCGATCAGCACGATCATCGCGAGGGCCGGAAGCAGTACCACGCGCTCGCGCAGATTGATGTCCTCGAGTTCCTGGTTCTCGACCTCGTCCACAGGTCCGTACAGAATGCGCTGGACCATGGGAAGCATGTACGCGGCGGCGAAGACCACCCCCGTCGCGGCGATCACGGCGGCGATCGGATGCGTCCGAAACGTGCCGATCAGGATCAGGAACTCCCCGACGAATCCATTCGTTCCCGGCAAGCCGATCGAGCTGAGCGCGACGACCACGAATGCGAAGGCGTAGAAGGGCATCACCTTCGCGATGCCGCCGAAGTCCTCGATCTGTCTCGTGTGACGTCGCTCGTACAACATCCCGATCAGGAGGAAGAGCGCCCCGGTGGAAATTCCGTGATTCACCATCTGCAGGATTCCGCCCTGGATCGACTCCGAGGTCAGCGCAAACAGCCCGAGCATCACGAATCCCAGGTGCGCGACCGAAGTATATGCGACCAGCTTCTTGGCGTCCGGCTGCACGGCGGCGACCCAGGCCCCGTATACGATACCGATCAAGCCCAGCGTCAGAATCGTATAGACCACCACATCGCTCGTCGCCGCGTAGGAGAAGAAAGGCATCGCGAAGCGCAGGAAGCCGTAGGTGCCCATCTTCAGGAGCACGCCTGCCAGGATGACCGATCCCGCCGTGGGCGCCTCGACGTGGGCGTCCGGCAACCAGGTGTGCACCGGAAACAGGGGCACCTTGATCGCGAAGGCCAGCGCGAAGGCGGAAAAGAGCCAGAACTGCGCCGATCTCGTGACCGGGAGCTCGACCAGGTCGTTGTAGGCGAAGGTCAGGACGCCGTACTGCCGGTAGTACAGATACACGAGGGACACGACTGCCACGAGCATCAGCAGCGAGCCCACTGCCGTGAACAGGAAGAACTTGATGGCCGCGTAGATCCGACGCTCCCCGCCCCACACCCCGATGATGAAGTACATCGGGATCAGCATCAGCTCCCAGAACAGGAAGAACAGGAACATGTCGAGAGCGATGAATACGCCGATCATGGCGGTCATCAACAGGAGCAGCATGGCGTAGTACGTCGGCTCCTGGCGCTTGATGTAGCTGTAGGAGCCGAGAATGGCCATCGGCATGATGAAGGTGGTCAGCAACACCATCAGCAGCGAAATACCATCCACCCCCACGGTGTATCCGATGCCCCACTGGCCGATCCACGGAATCGACACGTAGTTCTGGATGGCCGGAGTTCCCTCCCGAAAGACCCAGAACAGCGGGAGGGAGAGTGCGAAGGCCGCTACGCTGGTTACGAGCGCTACGTGCTTCGCCTCGTCCTTCCCGGCGAACAGGCAGGCGACCGCTCCCGCCAGAGGAAGCAGCAGAAGGACCGTAAGAACCCAGTGACTCTCGAAGAAGCTCACGGCTCGATTCCGCTCAGAGCAGGAAAGTTGCGAGGATCACCAGCACCCCCGTCACGAAGTAGAACATGTACGTCGCCACGCGCCCGGTCTGGAAGAGGCTTCCAATCCAGCCCACCGCCCGGGTACCCGCCGCGAGACCATTGATCGACCCATCGATCAGCCCCGCGTCCACGATACGCCAGCATCCACGCCAGAGAGCGAGCAGAGGAAGCACGATCACCCTGTCGTAGAGCTCGTCGACGTACCACTTGTTGTAGAGGACGCCCGCGAGCCCGGTCGGATCGGTCGCCTCCGCAGCCGGCTTCCAGGTCCGGTGGACAAGGGCCCGGAACGTGAGGAGGATGACGACCGCCGCTGCGACGGTGGAGATTCCGGCCCACATCGCCTCACCCCCGCCGATCGGCGAACTGTGAGCGTCATGCAGACCGTGAGCCTCCAATATACCACGGGCCGGCTCGAAGACCGGGTGCAGCCAGTCGTGCAGAGCGTGCACGGCAGGCAGAACGGGCAACGCATCCGGGATGTTGACCCAGCCCCCGACGATCGAGAGGACGGCCAGGATTGCCAGGGGAATCCACATCACGGCCGGCACCTCGTGCAGGTGCGGCTCCGCTGCCGCTCCCGTTCGGTTCTCTCCATGAAACGTCATGACCATCAGCCGGGTCATGTACCCTGCCGTGAGCAGCGCGGCGACCAGCGCTATGCCCCACAGAATGCCATATCCGTAAGCCCCGGTGTACCAGATGATCTCATCTTTGGAGAAGAATCCGGCGAACGGGATGATCCCCGAGATCGCCAGGGTGCCGACCCACATCGTCGCGAAGGTGATCGGCATGTAGCCCTTCAGACCGCCCTGATTCCGCATGTCGTTCGGATCTTCGTGGCTTTGCACCTCGTGGTAGGCATGGTGCATCGCATGGATCACCGCCCCCGAGCCGAGGAAGAGGAGGGCCTTGAAGAACGCATGCGTCATCAGGTGGAAGATCCCGGCCGTGTACGCGCCGATTCCGACCGCAACGAACATGTACCCGAGCTGCGAGACCGTGCTGTAGGCGAGCACCTTCTTGATGTCGTATTGCTGCGTCGCGATCGTCGCCGCCAGAAGCGCGGTCCCGGCACCTACGGCGGCGACGACGGCCTGCGAGACGGGTGCCATGGCAAACAGGACGCTCGTTCGCGCCACGAGGTAGACTCCGGCCGTAACCATTGTGGCCGCGTGGATCAGGGCGGAAACCGGCGTCGGGCCCGCCATCGCGTCGGGAAGCCAGACGTAGAGGGGAATCTGCGCCGACTTCCCCGTGCAGCCGAGGAAGAGGAACAGGGTGATCGCCGTTACCACCGTACCGCCGTACGCGAGCGCGGCGGGAGCGGAGGCGAACACGGTCTCGTAGTTCAACGTGCCGAAGTGCACGAACACGAGAAACATCGCCACCAGGAAGCCGAAGTCCCCGATCCGGTTGACGATGAAAGCCTTCTTGCCGGCGCTCGCGAACTCCCGGTTCTCGTACCAGAAGCCGATGAGGAGGTAAGAGCAGAGCCCTACGCCCTCCCAGCCAACGAAGGTGATCGCGAAATTTGCGCCGAGCACCAGGACCAGCATGAAGAAGACGAACAGGTTGAGATACGCGAAGTATCGAGAGTAGCCCGGGTCCTCGCGCATGTAGCCGATGCTGTAAACATGAATCACCGAACTCACGCCGGTGACGACCAGCAACATCAGCATCGAGAGCTGATCGAACTGCAAGTCCACCCCGACTCGTAGATCTCCTGCCGCCATCCAGGTCCACAAGGACACGATCGTCGGGTCGTGGGGAGCCGCCCCTCGCATGGCGAGGAAATTCACCACCACGATCGCGAAGGCTCCGATCACGGCAGCCGGCCCGACGACACCTGGAATCACCTTGTTCCCGCGCCAGATGAAGGCGCCGAAGCCGTTCACGACGGCCCCGATGAGGGGCAGAAGGAGAATCCACGCCGGCAGAATCGGAACGTAGGCCGCGTGCGTCTCCTGGAGGAGCAATGGCAGGCTCAGCACGGGGTCACCACCTCAGGAGGTTGAAGCGATCCACATCCACGCCTTCGTAGTGGCGGAAGATCGCGATGATGATCGCCAGTCCGACGGCCGCTTCCGCGGCGGCGACGGCCATCACGAAGAACACGAGCACCTGCGCCTCGAGACCGAGTGATCGGGAGAATACGATCAGGCTGAGGTTCACGGCGTTGAGCATCAGCTCGACACACATGAACACGATGATCGCGTTCCGACGCACCAGCACGCCCGCCGTCCCAACGGCGAACAGGAAGGCGCTCAGAATCAGAGAAGCGCTCTCGATATCCAGGTTCATGCTCGAAGCCTCAAGGTGCGCGGCGCCGGGCCAGGACGATCGCCCCGACGATGGCCACGAGGAGCAGGAGTGACGTGAGCTCGAACGGGACCAGGTAGCTCGTGAACAGAGGCTCCGCCAGCGCCCCGACCGCACCGCGCGCACGGACCATTGCCTCGACCGCCAGTCGACTTTCCTCGCTCGCCAGGGTCGACTCGTCGCCACGAAGAACCAGAGCGGCAACGGCTGCGAACAACGCCGAGCCCGCAACGAGGGCCACGAGTCGCGCCAGATGCCCCCGCATGTCGATATCTTCGCGGTGTCCAAGGTTGAGCAGCATGATCACGAACAGGAACAGAACCATGATCGCGCCGGCGTAGACGATAACCTGCACGGCGGCCAGGAAGTGCGCATCGAGCAGCACGAAGATGCCCGACAGCGCGAAGAAAGCGAGCACCAGGTACATCAGGCTGCTCACCGGATTGCGACTGGCGATCATCATGATCGCGCCACCGGCGGCCATCACCGCGAACAGCAGGAAGAAGAAGGCTTCCATCATTCCGATGCCGGGTCGAAGGGATCCCAGAGCGCCGTGAACGGGTGGTCCAGCTCGGTGAGTCGCTCGAGGTCGTAGACCCAGCGCTCGCGGCTGTACTCGGCGTTCTCGTAGTGCACCCCGAGGTGAATCGCCTCCACGGGACACACTTCCTGACAGAAACCGCAGAAGATGCAGCGAAACTCGTCTATCTCGTAGACTGCGGCGTACCGTTCCCCGTTCTCATCTTCGGCGGGGATCAGCTTGATGCAATTGACCGGACAGACCGTCGGGCAGAGGCCGCAACCGACACACTTCGCGCGTCCGTCTTCGTGGGTCGCCATGCGGTGCGTGCCGCGGAGGCGGGGCGAAAGCTCCCACTTCTCATCCGGATACTGCTGCGTCGCCTTGTTCGGCTCCAGCATGTGTTTCAGCGTGATTCCGAGTCCTTTCGTGATCGCACGCACGTACGACGCGCTCGACTCGGGCCTGACTACCATCTTGACGCTACCGGGCATTAGTCAATCCACCTCGCTGGGTGTGGTCGGGGTGATCCGGCCACGGATGCCGCCCGCCCGACGCCTCGTGTTCGATGTCGCTCCCTTGACGATGGTGCCGCGATCCACCACCCAGATCAGGATGCCCATCATGATCAGATTGAGCACGATGAGAGCGCCGGAGTACTGCAGTCCCACTGGAACGCCGGCCTCGTCGAGCAGGTACATCGCCAGTCCCATGACCATGATGTAGGCCATCATGATCGGTATGAAGACCTTCCAGCCCAGATCCATCAGCTGGTCGTAACGGAACCTCGGAATCGTCCAGCGAAGCCACATGAAGAACAGCACCAGAAGGAGGGTCTTCACCCCGAACGCCCCGAAGGTGAGCAGGGTCTTCCACCACGTCGGTTCCCCTATCACCGTGCCGTCGGCGAGAATCCGGATGTTGTCACCCTGCCAGAACGGGATGTCCCAGCCGCCGAGGAAGAAGACCGTGATCAGGGCCGCGGTCGTGATCAGGTGCGCATACTCTCCGAGGAAGAACATGCCGAACTTCATCGACGAGTACTCGGTGTGGAATCCGCCTACCAGCTCCCCCTCCGCCTCCGCGAGGTCGAACGGCACCCTCCCCGTCTCGGCCAGGCCCGAGACGACAAAGACGAACGCCGTCAGCATGAGGGGGAGGAAGAACCAGGCACCGTATTCGGCCGGACCCGCCGCGAAGTTCTGCTGTGCCGAGACGATCTCGGGCATCTGCACGTTGCCAACCAGCATCAGTACCGGGACCAGGCTCATTGCCAGAGCCACCTCGTAACTGACCATCTGCGCCGACCCGCGGAGGCCCCCGAGAAAGGAATACTTCGAGTTGGATGCCCAGCCCGCCATCACGATCCCGTACACGCCGAGTGATGCGATCGCCAGAACGTACAGGAAGCCGACGGGCACGTCGGCCACGATCATCTCCATCATTCCCCAGCGGGTCGGCACCGGCGAGGCGAACGGCATAACCGCGAACAGGACCGTGGCAGGGACCAGCCCGAGAACCGGGGCGAGAAAGAAGAACTTCTTGTTCGCGCCGCCCGGTTCGACCTCTTCCTTGAGGATGAACTTGAGCCCGTCGGCCGCCACCTGAAGGAGTCCCAGCGGGCCGACCCGGTTCGGTCCGCTGCGGTCCTGGATGAAGCCCGCGATCTTGCGCTCGAAATAGGTGGACAGGGCCACGAACACGAGCAGGAGAACGAAGAACACCAGGATCTTCAACGTCGTCGCGACGACGAACGCCGTACCGGTCATCGGTTCCATCGTGCCCTCTATCTCGCCGACGGCGCCGGAGCGCCGTCCGTTTGCAGCACCATGCCCCTCGGCCCGATCGCGCTCCACGAAAGCCCTGCGAGTTCCGGGGCCTCGCCTGCTGCGAGCTCGAACGCCCCTTCGGCTTCGAGAACGCTCGCTCCGTCGTCGGCGAGGGAGAGGAGACGCCGGATGACCATCCAGGCCGGTCGGGCCACTCCGGGTGGCACGAGCGCCTGCTGGAATCGCTGCAACCGGCCTTCATGGTTGATGAACGTGCCTTCCATCTCCAGGAAGGTCGTGATCGGGAGAATCACGTCCGCGCTCCGCGTCGCATCCGAGAGGTGGCTTCCCAGGTAGACGAAGAAGCCGGCCTCCGACGCGTAATCGGCGGGCAGGTCGTCGAGCCGGTCCCCCGCGACGATCAGGGTCGAGCCGGCAACGATCGAGGGGGCCTCCTCCACCTCGCGGAACCCGAACAGCTCGGCTGCGGCCACGTTCGGAGCGCGCTCGGCCCGCAACTTCAGTTTCGGAAATCCTTCGAGTTGCGCTTCATGACCCCGATCGACTCTGTAACTCCCGCCACCGATCCCTACGTCATCGAGCAAGGCACGAAACGCGGCGATCGACTCGGTCGACTCGAAGGGCGAAACGAGTCCGACGCCTCCGCCATCCGGCATCTGCTCGGCCAGCCATGCGAGCGCCTCGCCCCAGTGGACGGCCTCGAGCTCCCCATTTCGCCGAATGAGGGGCAGGTCTACTCGCGCCCCCCGGTTGGCCATCACCAGATGCTTCCGGCCGTAGTCGCACATCCAGTAGGAGTTAACTTCGGCATTGTAACGCGGCTTGATTCGAACGACCTGGTTCTCCTTGGCCCCGATCTCGATGTTGCACCCGTTCGAGCAACCCGGGCAGACGCCCGGCGCCGAGTCCATGTCCCAGGCGCGGGCCTTGAACAGAAAGTCTTCGTGAACAAGGGCCCCGACCGGGCACACGTCCACGATATTGCCTCGGAACTCGTGGTCCAGGTCCTTGCCCGGGAAGGTGTCGATGTAGGCCTTGTGCCCTCGCTGCGCCACGATCAGCGCCTCGTCCCCCGCCACGTCACGCATGAATCGCACACACCGCGTGCAGAGAATGCAACGATCCGCGAAATAGAGGATGTCGTCGGCGATCCGATCGCGCCCG
Organism: Gemmatimonadota bacterium; assembly: GCA_023554435.1. Classification (GTDB taxonomy): domain Bacteria; phylum Gemmatimonadota; class Gemmatimonadetes; order Palauibacterales; family Palauibacteraceae; genus Benthicola. The sequence goes on from JAMJQV010000232.1 coordinate 7,502, forward strand.
AGCACCAGTTTCGCTTCCTGGAAGCGACTCTCCAGCTGGCCGGTCTCGTAGGCGTAGTCCTGCAGCATGCACTGACCGGCCGCATCACAGATCGGGCAGTCGACCGGATGGTTGAGGAGCAGAAATTC
>JAMJQV010000233.1 GCA_023554435.1 Gemmatimonadota bacterium
CGATCCAGGGGATCAACGAAGCCACGCAGGTAGGAACGACGTCCCTCCCCATAGCCATTGGGCTGATCCTCATGATGTACCCGCCGCTGGCCAAGGTGAGGTACGAGGAACTGGGCGACGTCTTCCGGAACGGAAAGGTGCTGGGGCTGTCGCTGGTTCAGAACTGGGTCATCGGACCCGTGCTCATGTTCGGGCTGGCCGTCCTGTTCCTGCGCGACTACCCGGAGCTGATGGTGGGCGTGATACTCATCGGCCTGGCGCGCTGCATCGCCATGGTCATCGTGTGGAACGACCTGGCGGACGGCGACCCCGAATACGCCGCGGGCCTGGTTGCCTTCAATTCGATCTTCCAGGTCCTGTTCTTCAGCGTGTACGCCTACGTGTTCATCACCGTCCTCCCCGGGTGGCTTGGCCTGGAGGGCGCCGTGGTCAACATCACCATGGGCGAGATCGCCCGCAGCGTGTTCATCTACCTCGGCGTCCCGTTCATCGCCGGATTCCTTACACGGACCATCCTGGTGAGACTGAAGGGCAAGACCTGGTACCACGAGCAATTCGTGCCGAAGATCAGCCCCATTACCCTGATCGCGCTGCTGTTCACGATCGTCGTCATGTTCTCGATTCAGGGCCGTGCCATCGTCGGGCAGCCGATGGGCGTGGTGCGGGTCGCCATTCCGCTCCTCATCTACTTCGTGGCCATGTTCACCATCACCTTCTTCATGAGCCGCCGCGTTGGAGCGGACTATCCGCAAACCGCGACGCTCTCGTTCACCGCGGCCTCGAACAACTTCGAGCTTGCGATCGCGGTGGCCGTCGCGACCTTCGGGATCGCGCACGGGGCGGCCTTCGCTGCCGTGATCGGGCCCCTGGTTGAGGTGCCGGTACTCATCGCGCTGGTGAACGTCGCCCTGGCCTGGCGGAGGAAGTACTTCCCCGAAGAGGAGGCCCGGATCGTGGCCGTGAGCAATTGCGCGGTTCCGGCTGGCGTGCAGAGCGAAGGAGCGGATTCGTGAGCCCCTCCATCGAAGTCATGGTCTCGCCCGAATGCCCGCGTGCCGAGGGCACGATTCGCCGCGTTCGCGAGATTGCGGCCAGGCTCGCCCCCGATTGCGAAGTAGGCGTGACGACCGTGCGCGGGGCCGAGGAGGCCGCGGCCCTGGAGTTCACCGGATCTCCGACGGTGCGGATCGAAGGCCTGGATATCGAGGGTGCCGGCGGTCAGGGCTTGCCCCCGGTCTGGCTGATCGAGGCCGCGATCCTCCGCGCCCTGGCGCCGAGGCACGTGCTCTTCCTGTGCGTGGCGAACAGTGCCCGCAGCCAGATGGCCGAGGGGGTCGGGCGGAGCCTGGCCGGGCCCGGGGTGCGCGTGTCGTCCGCGGGCTCGGAGCCCTCGCGGGTCAGGCCACAGGCGATCGAGGCCCTGGCGGAGATCGGGATCAATGCCGGCACGCATCGGTCCAAGAGTTTCGACGAGTTTCACGACGTGGGGGTGGACTGCGTGATTACCTTGTGCGCGGAAGAGAACTGCCCGGTATGGTTGGGTGACGCCCTGCGCGTGCACTGGGCCCTGCCCGATCCGGCGGCGGCCACCGGCTCCGATGAAGAAGTGCTGGACTCGTTCCGCCAGGTGCGGGACGAACTGAGTTCACGACTCGCGGTCGTTCTCGGATCGGACTCCGAATGACGATCGTGACCCGAGCATACACGAGGAGTGACGCATGAATGTGGAACTGAAGATCGTCGGAATGAGCTGCGAGCACTGCAGCGGGCGAGTCGAGAAGGCGCTCGGTGCCGTGGCCGGGGTGACCGCCGTTGAGGTAGTCCTCGAACCGGGGTCCGCTACGGTCACGGGTGAGAATGTCCGGCTTGCCGATCTCGTGGAAGCCGTCGACCGGGTGGGCTTCACGGCCACCGCCGACTGAACTCGATCAGGCCGCCGGCACCGGCCCTTCCGCTTCGCCCTCCCGCTTGAACCACAGGAAGAACTGGATGGTGATGGCCGTCCACAGGACGAGTCCGCCGCCGATCTTCATCAGCAATCCGGCGACCTGCTGATCCTCACGGGCGCCGAGGATTCCCACTGGCGGGGCCAGCTCGTAGACGCCGTAGAACGGAAGTTCGCCGAACGTCAGGAACGCGTACGGCATGGTGTTGAGGACGGTGCTCAGGAACAGGTACCCCATCTTCAGCGGATACCCGAACCGCGGCCTGTCCGGCACCGGCGCGACCACGGGCCACCAGAAGATCAGACCACCCCCCAGCCACAACGTGTCGATGGCGAGCGACCCCAGCTGGGTGACCATCAGGCGGT